>JANQGN010000231.1 GCA_028277295.1 Rhodospira sp. | reverse complement strand
GAGGACGATGGACATGCCGCGCATAGTCGAGGACGAGCGACGCCATCTCGGGCCGTTTTCGTCCAATCCCCCCATAAGAACAGATTGGGGGACGGGCCGCGCCCCGAATGTCAACAGGCCCTAGTTCGCCTCCAGGGAGGATCCGAGCGAGGGTGACAGGACCGGCCCCGCGGACGGGCCTTGCGGCGCCGGGGGCTGCGTGGCCAGGAAGATGATCTCGCCCACCAGGTCCTCCAGGGACTGATAGTCGTTGGTGTGACGAATGCTGTCGCCGGGCCGCAGGAGTTCGCTGGCATTGCCGGGCACCAGCTTCACATAGGTGCCCCCCAACAGCCCGTCGCTGGTGATGGCCGCGCGGGTGTCCACAGGCAGGCGCACACTGTCGAGGATGCTCATCTCAACCACGGCCTCGAAGGTCTCCGGGTCGAGCCGCTGGGCGATCACCGTGCCCACGGGAATGCCGGCCACGCGCACGTCGCCGCCGGTGTCCAAGCCACCCGCGCGCAAGAATTCCGCCGTCAGGGAGTAGCCCCGCACCTGCCGCAGGTCCGCCGTGGTGTAGGCGAAGGCCAGGAACACCGCCGCCACCATCAGCACCAGCGCCCCCATGATGGTTTCGATGGGATTACGCCCCATGACGCTCCGTCCTCTTTCCGCGCGATCCGGGCCGGCGCCGATGGCACTGCCCGGCATCTGCGTCCGCGTGCGCTCTTCGGATCAATAGCCCACCGGCTGGGTGGGATCCAGGCCACGCTGCTGCTTGGCCCGGGCCACGATCTTGGCCAACAGGTCCTCGATGATCACCGAATCCTGCGTATAGTCGAGCGTATCCCCAGGCGCGAGCGTGTCCAGCGCGCCCCCAGGCTCCAGTTCGATGAACTTGGCGCCCAACAGGCCCTCGGTGAGAATCAGCGCCGCGGAGTCGACGGGCAGGGGCACGGCGCCCGGCACGCGCAGGGTGACCACGGCCCGATAGTGCTCATCGAGGCGCATGCCCACAACCTTACCGAACGGCATGCCGGCCATGCGCACTTCGGTGCCCACGGCGATACCGTCGGCCTGACCAAACACGGCGTGGAGTTCGTAAGCCCCATTGCTGAGCACCGCCGAACCCTGACGGTCACCGATGCCGCTGGAGCTATAGGCGAACAGACCTGCCGCCAACGCCAGCACCGCCGTGCCCACCGTGATTTCTCGTCGCGTGTCGCCGCTCATGCCGATGCCGGATCCCTGCGCCCCAACCGCAAGCGTCAGCCGCCCGGCGTCCACGCCTGGTAGTCGCCGCTGGCGGCGCGGCGGGCGCCGCCCCGGCGTTCGTCGCCAGCCGGAACGTAGGCCCCGGGCGTGCCGCTCTGATTGGGCACATGAGGCTTGACCCATGGCGCGGTCAGCGGTTTCAGCGGCTCGTCAACGGTGTGGTGCAACCAGGCGTGCCATTCGGGCGGCACGGTCGAGGCCTCGGGGGCACCATTGTACATCACCCATCGCCGGGCGCGCCGGCCCTTGGGTGTGCCGCGCTCGCGATAGTACACGTTGCCGGCGGAGTCCTTGCCGACGCGCACGCCGGACAGTCGTGTGTAGAGCCAGGTTCCGATGGTCATGAGTGTGCTCGTCGTCTCGCTGGTCGTGTCACCGAGGGAAGCGGCATGGTGGCCGCCATGACCCTTCGGCCCGCGTCGGAGGCTTGACCGTAATGCATTGCCCGCTCGCCGAAAAGGGCCAAGTCGGCACGCGCGGCCGACCCATCGCCTGGCCGCGCCCCGATGCTCAACAGACCCTTAGGACGCGACCTCATCCGGAGCGCGCGCCCGCACGGTGAGGGCATGAACCCGCTCCCGCAGTTCGTCGGCCAGCAGGGCGTTGACCATGCG
Source organism: Rhodospira sp. (assembly GCA_028277295.1). GTDB lineage: Bacteria > Pseudomonadota > Alphaproteobacteria > Rhodospirillales > Rhodospirillaceae > Rhodospira. The sequence goes on along the minus strand of JANQGN010000231.1, from coordinate 1,573 downwards.
GTGCCGTTCCAGCCGACTCCGACCCGCGAAAGCGGCGGACACGATCTCAACCGTGAAGTGGGTTTCACCCAGGCCGTCCAGGGGCGCGTGGCCAGCCTCGCCCAGGGCCGCCATGCGCGGGCCGTGCGACGCGTGGCGATGGGACTCGTCCCTTACGGAGAGCCTGTGGGGCGCCAGGCCGTCGGTCAGTTTGTGTTCGATGCGGGCACGATAGGACTGGGGCGCGGTCATGGATCCTGCCACGGTTGGGCCCCGGAGACGGGGTCTTGGGGTTGAGGCGAACCAGGCGATACAAGCCCTATGGTCTTCCCGATATGGCGGGCCGCCCGCGGGCGATCAACCCCACCTGGCCCCGTTCCCGCGCTTGCCAGCGCCCCGCCCCGGTCCCATAGTACGCGTATGGTCGCGCACGGACGCAGGATGGGCGCCCATGGCGCCGCTGCCCGTCGCCATGGAGTCGAGGCCCCCTTTGATCTGGACGACCTCGACGCGGCGGCGGCCCGCGCCGAGGCGCCGGATACGCCGCCGTGTGATCATCCCGGATGCACGGAGGCCGGCGCGTATCGCGCCCCGAAAGACCGGAGCCTGTCCAGCTACTACAATTTCTGCCTTTGTCATGTCAGGGAATACAACAAGGCGTGGAACTACTGCGCGGACATGAACCAGGATGAGATTGAACAACACGTGCGCCGATCGACCGTCTGGGATCGGCCCACCTGGCGCATGGGCGGCGGCAACGGCGCGGGCGGGGCGGCGGGCCATGGCCCCGGGTCACGCCGCTTCGAGACGGGCACGGTCCATGACCCCTTCGGCGTGTTCGACGGCCTCGGCGCCGGCCCAGACGGTCAGGCGGACTCCGAACCCGCCCCCTTCCCCCGGGACAGCCGCGAGACCCGGGCGTTGCAGGAACTGGATTTGACGTGGCCCTTGACCCGCGAGGACCTGCGCGCTCGCTATCGGACCCTGGTCAAGCGCCACCATCCGGACGCCAACAATGGCGATAAGGGCGCCGAGGAACGCTTCAAGCGCGTCAACGAGGCCTACCGGGTCCTTCTCGCCACGGTGGAGGGGTGACCCACCCGGGTCAACCTCAGGAACAGGAGACGAGGCCGCGCGCCAACGCCGGACAGGCGACCCGATTGATCTCGAAATCGGTTTTCTCGCGCGCCGCACCCGGTCTAGAGTGCGCCCTCGCCCGGCCCGACCACCCCAAAAAGGGTACCCGCGCCTCGACCTTCCAGCCAAGAGGATCATGATGGACATGCCCGCCGACACCCTCCCGGACAAACCCGATACCACGGTTTCGGTGCGCGAGGCCTTCGGCATCGATTCCGACATGCGGGTACCGGCCTTCGCCAAGGCCGGCGAGCATGTGCCCGACCTGGATGGCAACTATCGCTTCGATCGCGATACCACGCTGGCCATCCTGGCCGGCTTCGCCCACAACCGCCGCGTGATGATCCAGGGCTACCACGGAACCGGCAAGTCCACCCATATCGAGCAGGTGGCGGCGCGCCTGAACTGGCCGTGCATCCGCGTGAACCTGGATAGCCACGTCAGCCGCATCGACCTG
>JANQGN010000492.1 GCA_028277295.1 Rhodospira sp. | reverse complement strand
CCGCCGGGGCACCCCGCCCGAGGGATCGCGGTGGTCACGGCAGGTCTCCTGGCTCGCGGGTCACGGCGACCGTCCGGCCTTCCCAACGCGGGCCCAACGCGGGCCCAACGCGGGCACGCGTCAGTGACACGGGTGGACGGCCGCTCTCCGCCGACAGTCGCGGGGGCGGCTCCGGCTTTGACCGTGATGCCCATGACCCGGGCCGCGGTCGCACCGGCGTTCCCTCTTCGCACCGAAACTCCCCAAATGTGGGAAGCGCGGTGACCGTGAACGCGACATATGGTGCCCGGCTGCCCTCACGTGTCAAGCGGCAATGCGACGGCCACGGGTCTGCTCACCCCACGGAATAGGGGGCGAACCGGCGGCTGGTCTCGTCCACGCGCAAGGGCTTGTCCAGCGGCGGGAACGCGCGTTGAGGGCAGTCAGGGCGTTCGCAGACCTTGCAGCCGGCGCCGATGGGGGTCGCCGCCGCCGGGTTGGTCAGATCCAGCCCGTCGGAGTACACCAGCCGGTCGGCATGCCGCAGGTCGCAGCCGAGCGCCACGGCGAACACCTTGCGCGGGGTGCCGTGGCCACCGTGCCCCCGTGCCACGGTGCGCGCCACCCACAGATAGGTGCGCCCGTCGGGCATGCGCGCCACCTGGGTCAGGGTCTCGCCCGGCTGGGCGAAGGCGGCATGGACATTCCACAGCGGGCAGCTTCCGCCGATGCGGGAGAAATGGAAGTCGGTGGCCGACTGCCGCTTGGAGATGTTGCCCGCCCGGTCCACGCGGATGAAGAAAAATGGCACGCCGCGCGCGTCCGGGCGTTGCAAGGTGCTGAGGCGATGGCAGATGGTCTCGAAGCCGACGCCGAAGCGCAGGCCCAGCAGGTCGATGTCGTAGCGGTCGGCCTCGGCCGCCTCCAGCACTGGCCCGTAAGGCATGACCAGCGCGCCCGCGAAGTGGTTGGCCAGGCCGATTCGGGCCAGGGCGCGGGACTCGTCGGTCAGGAAGTCCCCCTCGGCCACCAGATGGTCGATGGTCTCGGTCGCTTCGAGGAACGCCAGCTGAGTCGCCAGTTGAAACGCCGCCTGGCCTGGCCGCAGGGTCTTGGAGAGCTTGAGCACGCGCGCCCCCGGATCGAGCGTCCGCAAGGCGCCGTCGCCGGCGCCGTCGCGGTCCGTGCGCTCCACCCGAATGCCATGACGATCGACGAGGCGCGCGGCCAGCCCCTCGGCCATGTCGCCGACCGGCAGGCGCGTCTCGGCGAAGAGGCGCTCGGCGGCCCGGTCCAGGGCGTCGATGTAGTTGTGGTTGCGGTAGAAGTAGTCGCGCACCTCCTCGAACGGCATGGGCGTGGAGGTGACCCCGCCGCCGGCCCCCAGGCGCGCGGCCAGGATATCGGCCCGGTCCGAGGCTGCCCGATAGCGTTTGTGCAAGGCGACAATGGCGCGGCCGACACCCGGCATGTTGGCGGTCAGGTCGCGGATGTCGCTCATGGACACGGGGCCGCCGCTGTCCTGATCGGCGAAGACGTCGCGCAGATCGGCGATCAGGCGGGCCTCGTCGTCCTCCGAGAACACCTGCACATCCACCCCGAAGACCGCGTTGATGCGCAGCAGCACCGGCACGGTGAGGGGGCGTTGGTTTTTTTCCAACTGATTCATGTAGCTGGGGGACAGCTCCAGCATCCGCGCGAGGGCCGCCTGGGTCAGGCCCCGGTCCTCGCGCAGGCGCTTCAGGCGACCGCCGATGAACGCTTTCTTCATCATGCTAATATTCGCAATCTTTGCAAACTTAACGATCTTCGCACGCCAACCGCCACGTTTTCAGGTCTTCACGGACGTTCAGCAAATGTGAATGTTGCGGGATATCGGGCGCGGCACAAGGGATTTGCCGCCGGAGGGTCGCAGCCCAAACACCCTCGGCCTGGGTTTCGTCCCGCGCGCCTTGCGTCCACCCCTCAGGAGACCGTTCCCGCATGAAGCTGCATAGCGTCAGGACCTTCGCCTCCGCCGCCACGCCGGCCCGCGAGGACCAGTTCGCCTGGAAGCTGGCCGCCATGGCCGCCGATCCGGTGCCGGTGGACGACGACGTGGTGGAGATGATCGGCAACCGCATCATCGACAACGCCGCCGTCGCCGTGGCCTCGCTGAACCGCCGCCCGGTGGTCAGCGCCCGGGGACAGGCGGTCTGCCATGCCCTGCGCCCGGGCGCCACCGTGTTCGGCCTGTCGCCGCACCGGCGCCTGTCGCCGGAGTGGGCCGCGTGGGCCAACGGGGTCGCGGTGCGCGAGCTGGACTACCATGACACCTTCCTGGCCGCCGACTACTCGCATCCGGCCGACAACATCCCGCCGGTGCTGGCCGTCGCCCAGCATTGCGGTTTGAGTGGCGCCGACCTGGTGCGCGGCCTGGCCGCCGCCTATGAGATCCACGTGACCCTCGTGAAAGGCATCTGCCTGCACGAACACAAGATCGACCACATCGCCCACCTGGGTCCGGCGGCGGCCGCCGGTATCGGTGCCGCGCTGGATCTGCCGGTCGAGACCATCTGGCAGGCCGTTCAGCAGGCCCTGCACGTCACCACCACCACGCGCCAGTCGCGCAAGGGCGAGATCTCCAGCTGGAAGGCGTACGCCCCGGCCTTCGCCGGCAAGATGGCCGTGGAGGCCGTGGACCGCGTGATGCGCGGCGAGGGCGCGCCCACGCCCATCTACGAGGGTGAGGACGGCGTCATCGCCTGGATGCTGAGCGGTCCGGAGGCTGAGTACCTGGTGCCATTGCCCGAGGCCGGCGCCTCCAAGCGCGCCATCCTGGAGACCTACACCAAGGAGCACTCGGCCGAGTACCAGAGCCAGGCGCTGATCGACCTGGCCCGGCGGCTGGGGCCGCGCATCGGCGACCTGTCCAAGGTGCGGGAGATCGTCATCCACACCAGCCATCACACTCACCATGTGATCGGCACCGGCGCCAACGACCCGCAGAAGATGGACCCCAAGGCCAGCCGCGAAACGCTGGACCACTCCATCATGTACATCTTCGCCGTCGCCCTGCAGGACGGCGGCTGGCATCACGAGGCCTCCTACGCGCCGGAACGCGCCGCCCGGCCCGACACCGTGGCCCTGTGGCACAAGATCCGCACCGTCGAGGACCCGGCCTGGACCCGGCGCTACCACAGCCGCGACCCGAACGAAAAGGCGTTCGGCGGCCGGGTAACGGTTGTCCTGGAGGATGGCCGCGCCATCGAGGACGACCTCGCCGTTGCCGACGCCCATCCCCTGGGCGCTCGACCGTTCGCCCGCGCGCAGTACATCGCCAAGTTCCACGCCCTGACAGACGGTGTCGTCGAGCCGCACGAGCAGGAGCGTTTCCTGGATACCGTGGCGCGCCTGCCGCGCCTGACGGCCGACGGTCTCGCGGGTCTGACCGTCTCCGTGCCCCCCGAGCGCCTGGCCTGGTGTCAGAGCCGGGGCCTGTTCGACGCGTCCGATGCGCTGGAAACCGACTCATCGGGCATCGACACCGCGCGCACCGACCCGACCCCCGTCATCGCCAAGATCGCCTGAAGGAGGGTGCCATGACCGATCCGATCACCGCCCAGCCCAAGCCCAAGAAGTCCGTCGCGCTGTCCGGTATCGTCGCCGGCCGCACCGCCCTGTGCACCGTCGGCCGCACCGGCAACGACCTGCGCTACCGGGGGTATGACATCCTCGACCTGGCTGACTCCTGCACCTTCGAGGAGATCGCCCATCTTCTGGTCTACGGCTCCCTGCCGGATCCCGTGGAACTGGCGGCCTATGCGCACCGCCTGAAGAGTCTGCGGGGCCTGCCCGAGGGGGTGCGCCGCACCCTGGAGATGCTCCCGGCGGCGACCAATCCCATGGATGTGTTGCGCAGCGGTGTTTCGGCCCTGGGTTGCATCCTGCCGGAGGCCCACGACCACAACCACGCGGGCGCCCGGGCCATCGCCGACCGGCTGCTGGCCTCACTGGGGTCGATGCTGCTGTACTGGTACCACTTCACCCACAACGGCCGGCGCATCGACGTCGAGACCGACGATGCCTCGATTGCCGCCCATTTCCTCCACCTGCTGCACGGCCGCCCGGCCTCCGAGATGATCGAGCGGGCGATGCAGGCCTCGCTGGTCCTGTATGCCGAGCACGAGTTCAACGCCTCCACCTTCACCGCGCGCTCCATCGCCAGCACGGGGGCGGACATGTACTCGGCGGTGACCGGGGGGATCGGGGCCTTGCGCGGGCCGAAGCACGGCGGCGCGAACGAGGTGGCTTTCGAGATCCAGAGCCGCTACGCCTCTCCCGACGAGGCCGAGGCGGACATCCGTCGCCGCGTCGAGGCCCGCGAGGTGATCATCGGCTTCGGCCATCCCGTCTACACCGTCGGCGATCCCCGCAACGCGGTCATCAAGGACGTGGCCCGCCGCCTGTCGGTGGCCGATGGCACCGGGCGGCTGTTCGCGATCGCCGAACGCATCGAGACGGTGATGTGGGATGCCAAGCGGATGTTCCCGAACCTGGACTGGTACAGCGCCGTGGCCTATCACCGCATGGGCGTGCCCACGGCCCTGTTCACGCCTCTGTTCGTCATGGCCCGCACCGCCGGCTGGTGCGCGCACATCATCGAGCAGCGGATCGAGACCAAGATCATCCGCCCCTCGGCCGAGTACATCGGTCCGGAGCACCAGACCTTCGTGCCGCTGCGCGAGAGAGCCCACCCGGATGCCACGGTTTGCGCGGCCTGACGGCGGACCGCGCCTCGAGACGCCTCCGCCGATGGGGCGGAGGCCGGGGTGGGGCAGGGGCGCGACGCGGCCCGTCCCCCTTGCTCCACCTCAACCATACGGCCGGACCCCAATAAACCTGGAAGGCTTATCCCCCTGTGTCCGGGAACCCCATGACGTGGGGTACGCGCGACCACCGGATCCACCACCGACTGCGCCGACCGGACACAGGGGGATAAGCCGGAAACCTGGTTCATCACGGAAGAGCGGGATGGGCGACGATCGTGAACCGGACTCCTCCCCCATTTATGGGGGAGGTTGGCAGGGCTCCGAACCCGGATGGACGATCGTTCATGAGTCACGATCCGAGAGGGTCAGGACCATCGATGGAGATCCTTCGGTCGCTCCGCTTCCTCAGG
>JANQGN010000482.1 GCA_028277295.1 Rhodospira sp. | reverse complement strand
GGCCGGGTACTGTGTGGTCAACGACGTCTCCGAGCGCGACTACCAGATCCGCCGCGCCGGCCAGTGGACCAAGGGCAAGAGCTGCGACACCTTCTGCCCCCTCGGCCCCTGGCTGGTCACCCGCGACGAGGTCCGCGATCCGCAGCGGCTGCGCCTGTGGCTGGACGTGAACGGCCAGCGCATGCAGGACGGCAGCACCGCCACCATGGTCTATGGCGTCGCGGTTCTGGTGTCCTACTTGAGCCAGTTGATGACCCTGCATCCAGGCGACGTCATCGCCACCGGCACGCCGCCCGGCGTGGGCATGGGACGACGGCCGCGCGTCTACCTCGGGGACGGCGACGTCATGCGCCTGGGCATTGACGGCCTGGGGATGCAGGAGCAGCGGGTGGCGGCCGACGCGTGAGACCGCGGACGCCGGGTCCTGTGGTCACCCCTTGAACGCGGCCACCGCGATCCGCCCTCGGCCCAGCGCCGACAGCACGTAGGGTGCGCTCGCGCCTTCAGGCGCAGCGCACCATTCCGACAAGAGCCATTCCGACAAGAGATAGTGCGCTGCCCGCCATTTTGTTTTATGGCGGTCGAGCGTACCCACCGCGTCTCCGCAAGAGTCACTGTCAGGCGCCATTGGTAGAACGATTTGTTTTTCAAGCAAATCGTCCCCGAAAGGTCTTCCAGGGCGATCTGTGCCAGATCGCTCGGGATTTGCTTGTCTCTAGCGGCGCGAGCGCAGCACCTCGGAGAAGATCGCCTTCATGCGCGCCACGTGGGGCGCCGCCCAGCGGAAGTCCGGCCGCAGGTCCACGGGCGCGGCCACGTAATCCGAGACCAGGCGCACCAGGCGCCCGGGGTCTCCATCGGCCGACTCGTTGACCGCCGTCATCACCAGATAGCTGCAGGGATGCCGGTTGGCGACGGAAAGGGGTTGATCGAGGGCCTCGAGGCACCCCCCCTCCAGGGTCGCGGACAAGGTCTCGGCGGCCCGGGCATGGCTCAGGGCATCGTCGAGGTCATGGCGCTCGAAATACCGCGCCGTCAGGGCATAGTTGTTGGTCTTGATGGCGCTAAAGGCCGTGCGATCGCCCAAGGTCCGCGCTTTGGCGTCGGTGAGATGGGCCTCCAGGCGCGCATCGACGGTGGCACCGGCCGCCTGCCATCGCACATGGTAGCCATACACCCCGTCCGGCCAGATCACACCCATCCCGGACCCGCGCACCGCGCCTTCGAGGTACGAGAACAGGTCGGGGTGGTACCAGTCGTCATCGTCGCAGATCAGCACCAGGACGGGCGTGTCTCGGCCCGGAAGCCGGAGCCCCGCGGGGTCGGTGAGGTCCACGTTCGGCAGGCGGGCCAGGCACGCCTGCGCGTAGCGCTTGATCTCGTGCCGGCACCACATGAAGTCGCGGGCGAACGCCCGGTCCCACAGGTCAACGGCGGCCCGGATACGGTCGTCGCGAAGGTCGGACCGCGTGGCCCTGGACCAGTCCAGGGTGGCCCGGGTCACCACCACCCGGCGGGGTCGTGACACGCGCGCTGCCCTCACCCAGCGGCCCCGCGTGGTCGCCCAGCCCTGGCGAGCCCTCCGCAGAATCCGGCTCGCGTCCATCGTCGCTCCCCTGCCCGCCGACCGGCGCCGCGCCGGCCGGGCGTGATGTCTACCACATCACCGTGGGGTCGTCGCTTACAGATAATCCTGCAGGCTCAACTGCGCGACGATGGAATAGGCTTGGTACGACACCTCAAGGGCGTTGGCCTCGTCGTTCAGACGCGTGCCGGCCTCGATCAGATTGACGTTCTCGATGTCGATCTGGCGCATCGCCAGGAACACTTCGTAGTCCTGTGCCTCCTCGATGGCCCGGGTGAGCGTCACCTGATGGAAGCCGATGGATCGGGAGATGGTTTGCAGATCCCCCGCGAGTTCGCTGCTGTTGGCGGCATCGTGATCGATGGCGTCGTCCAGCAGGTCCTTGGCGTAGTCCAGGCGACCCAGGTTGTTGGACACCGCTTCGGAGGCGATAGCCGGCTCGGTGTTGGGGGGTGGGTCCAGGGTGAGGGTGTTGCCGTCATTGGCCGTGATGGTGAAGGTCTGGGAGCCGTTCAGCGCCGACCCCGGAAAGGTGACCGTCGATCCGATCGCCAGGCCGGAAAAGACGTCCGCGGCGGCGCCGGCGTTGGCGCTGACCGTGCCGGTGGCATTGTCGAACGTCAGATCGATGGAGGCGGCGGCGGCAATGGTCGTGTCGCTGGCATCCAGGCCCCCTTGGGCCAGGATACCCAACGCGCGGATGGCCTTTTCGAAGCCGGAGTCCTTGGCGTTGATGCCAAGCTCGATGGTGCGGTTTTCGTTGACGCGGTGCTCGACGGTCAGGCTGTCGCCCCCATAGTAGCTGACCGTCTCCAGGGTGGCGTCGGCGGCGTTGGCGTTCAGGGTGGCGGCTTCGAGGGCGGTGAGGCTGGGGGTGATGGTGAGAACGCCGGCCCCGTCATTCGCGGTGACGGTGAACTCGGTGTCGCCGATGTCCGGGTCATCCAGACTGATCCGGGTGCCGGGCTGGATGCCGTTGACGCTGGCCGCCGTGCCGGCGGTGATGGTGCTGGGCGGTCCAGCGACGAAGGTGAGGCCGCCGTGCTCGGCGTTTGTGAGAGTGATGTCGGGCACGTTGGACGCCCGGGTGACCGGGTAGGTGACATCGACACCGTCATAGGTCGCCTGGAACTCGGACAGCGATGAGAACGGAATATCCACGGCGGCCGAATCGCTGCGCCCGCCGGAGAAGAGATAGCGCCCATCCTGACGGGCGTTCAGATAGTCGGCGATGTCCTTCAGGGCCGCGAAGGCCCGCACCTGGATGTCTTCGAGCTTGTCCCTGGCCTCATCATCCAGCGGCGTCTCGAAATCCCCCATGGTCAGGTTCAGGAGGTCAGAGCGCATGGTGCGCAGGCGGTCGTCGATGGCCTCGGCCGACGTCGCCATGGCCGACAGGCGCGTGTTGGCGATGGTGTTGCTCTGAATGAAGAGCTGGTTGCGCGCCTTATCGTTCTCCAGGGTCACCAGCCGGAAGCTGTTCGACGAAATTCCGGCGTAGTCCTGTGACTTCTTCTCGGTGGCGATCTGCACCTGGGTGTCATACAGGCGCTTTTGCGTCGTCATCATCTGCTGCACGAGGGAACTGCGCTGGGCAAAGGTGCCCACCCGTGTCGCGATGTCCATCATGGCTTCATCTCCCGCTGCGCTTCTCGCGGCGTCATGTCATGTCCGGTCGGTCTCAGTCCGCGCTGTCCCGGCCTCAGACGATGCTGTTGAGGATGTCGAACAGGTCGGCGGTGGTGGAAATCACCTTCGCCGAGGCGGCATAGCTTTGTTGATAGACGATCAGTTGCGCCATCTCCTCGTCGAGGTTCACGGCGCTGATCTCGGCGTGCTTCAGGCTCAGCGTGTCGACCAGGCTGAGCTGGTATTCCTGGCGCTGCTCGTTGGTGGACGCCTCGGTGCTGTTGCGTGACAGCGTCAGCGTCGCGTACTCGGCCAGCGAGCGGGTGGTGCCGGGCACGCCGCCGGCCGCTTCGAAGCTCACGGTGTTGGACAGGGCCTCGGCCAGGGCATTGGCGGTGGTGTTGTCACCGCGGCTAAGCGTGTATTCGCCGGTGTCGGCGTTGTACAGCATGGTCCCGCGCGAGATCAGCGAGGGATTGGCCTTGATCTCGTCCTTGATCGTCAGGTCGTTGGACAGCCCGGCGTTGCTCACCCCAAAGCCCAGGGCATTGATCAGGGCGGTGCCGTTGCCGTCCTGGGTGATGCGCATATCATCACCGGTCAGGTGCTTGACACGCAGCCGCACCCCGCCGTTCTCCTGCACCACCTCGGCCTCCAGGAAGGCGCTCAGGGTGGGGTCGGCATTGATGGCGGCGGCGACGTCCTCGATCGTCTCGGTACCGGTCAGGGTGAGCTGACCACGGATCAAGCTGGTGGGGTCGCTGAAGTTCAGGGTACCGGCGGTGAAGGGGCGCCAGCTCTCGGCCTTGACGCCGGAGTCCCACATCCAGTCCTGGCGGTCGGCGGTATAGACATCGTTCAGGCCAAAGAAGGCCGCGAAGCCGCTGTGCGTGCTGTCGCTGTCGTCGGCCACGGTGCCGATGCCGCTGCCGTCGGCATTGAAAAAGAGGGTGGCGTCGTCCTGGGTCGGCGAGGCGGCGCTGGTGTCCTCGTCGCGAAACACCAGGCTGTAGGTGTTATCGTTGAGCGTGATCTCCAGCTTGCCGTCGCTGTTAAAGGACACCGTGGCCCCGGCCAGCGCGCCCCCCGCGGCGCCGGTGATCCAGGTCTGCAGATTGGTGGCCATGGTGTTCAGGTCGGTCATGGCCGCGTCGCTCAGGATCCCCTCGGCCTTGAAGGTGCTTTGGTCAACCTGGTTGCCATCGGCGTCGAAGATGGCCACCACCACATCATGATCGGTGTCCAGCGCGATCTGCTGGTTGGCGGTGTTCTGGAAGGCGCGGGTACCGACATACTCGTTGGCCAGGTTGGGGAAGCTTGTGCCCCGGTTGTGCACCTGGTTGACGGTGTCACGCAGCTTCTCGCTGAGTTCGTCAATCTGTGCCTGATAGCCGGGCAGGATGGTGTCGCGCATTTCCAGGAGCGCCGCCATCTTGCCTTCGCCGAAGTCGCCGGTGATGTCCGTGCCATCGATCGAGATGGCTTGCACGTCATTACCGCCATAGCTCTTCGATGCGTCGAAGCTGGCCAGGGCGGTATGGGACAACTGCTTGGCCTCGCGGTCCACCAGAACGGAGCCGCCCTTGGTGTACACAACCAGTTCACCCGTCCCGCGCGTGAAGGTCGTGATGTCCACGTAGGCTGTCAACTGCTGGATCGCCTGGTCTCGCTGATCCATCAGGTCGACCCCGTCGCGGCCCGTCGCCAGGGCATGCGCGATCTCTTCATTGAGGGTCTGGATATCCTCGAGCAGGGTGTTCACCGCGTCGACCGCCCGTTCCAGCTCCTTGTCGGCGTCCAGCCGCAGGCTCTGCAACAGGTCGCCCATGTCGTTCAGCTTCTGGCTGACATCCTCGGCCCGCTGCACGGTGGTCAGGTGCTGCTCGGTCTTGTCGGGCTCCAGGGCCAGCAGTTCGACCTGTTCGGTCAAGTCGGTGAGGATATGCGCGATCGAGGTATTGTCGGCCGGCTTGCCGAACATGTCCTGCATGCGCGCATAGTAGGTGGATTTGGTGCTCAGGGCTTCCAGGGTGGCGTTTTCAAGGTTCAACTCCTGGATCAGACCATAGTCGACGCGCCGGCTGATCTCGGTGACCTGGACGCCCACGCCCACGCCGGTCAGGATGCGGCTTTCCTGATTGAAGATCTTCTTGGTGTAGCCGACGGTGTTGACGTTGGCGATGTTGCGCGAGACCAGATCCAACCCCTTCTGGTTGGTCTGAAGTCCGCTGAGGGCCGCGCTCAAGGCCAGGTTCAGGCTCATGGTCTTCCTGCCTCAGTGAT
>JANQGN010000423.1 GCA_028277295.1 Rhodospira sp. | reverse complement strand
ATAATCTCCTGATTGGCCGCTCGGACCGCCATCTCCACCTCTTCCATGAAGCGGCGATGCGCAAGCATGTGGGCGCGGTCGTCCATGACGCCGGTCATCGGCTAAGGTCCTCCGTTCTGACCTGGTCGGTAGGGTCCGGCTTTGGTGGTCCGGACCGACTGATCGCCCCTCAGGATGTCCCCGTTTTCGGTCCCAGGACCAATGGTGTCGGAGTGGGTGCGCGGAATCAACAGTGCGATCTTCACCCTAGGCGAAAGTGAGGGGTCTCCCCTCCTATCGGACTCACGCGTTTCGGCACTGCAAGAATTGCATGACCACGACCGCCGTTTTGGACCTAGATTACAGGCGAGAAGACGAGACGCTGGAAAAGGTTAAGTTTTTATTTAACCCTGCCCGGCACCAATCCCAGAAAGGACCACCACTGATGAGTATGACGTCGTTTGACGATGGCACTCCTCTCGGCCTCGAAATGGTTGCTCGCCATGAACGCAATCGGTATCTTGCGGACTTGGTCAAGATGAGTGCTCGCGCCCTTTGGACGCGCCTGTTCGGCACACGCGAGACGGCCGATGCCGCCGCTGGTATCCTGGCGCGGTGTTACATGCGTGAATCCGGACTGGCGCGGATGCCGGATGCCCATCTGCTCGCCGCGCGGCGGTCCAACGACCTGGAAGAGCATCACCGGGACGGGCACGCCGCCTGACCGGGTCGGCCCCTTTGCCGGCCTGCCCTTCACCAGTCCCGACCTCCGGCGTTGCCATGAGGTCCAAAAGACCGGCGAAGTGACAGGGTTGCGAACGCCGTCTGGCGCCGTCCAGGGACAAAGGGTATTTGCCCAAGCGGCTTGCGCGCAACCAGCCCCCTGGTGTCGCGCCTGGCCGGCGGGTAAGCTGGCCCCGGTCAGATCAGGCTGGGGCCTTCCGTGACGTCCGATACCCTTGCGCCGACTCCCTCCCCGGTGGTCTGGTCCGCCCCCGTTCCCTTGGGCGCGACCGGTGAACGGGTGGCTCGTCTCTGCTTCCAGGAGGCGGTCGGTCACCTTCAGGCTGGGCGGCATACCGCCGCCGAGGATGCTTTCCGCCGCGTCATACGCCTTCTCCCCCATCACGCCAACAGCACCCGCAACCTGGGCCTCTTAGCGCGGGCGCGCGGCGCCACCGCCGAGGGACTGCGGCTGATCGAACGCGCCCTCATGCTCGAACCGGCCCTGGCCCGGGCACCCGACCTGCCCCTGGCAGCGCTGCTCGCCGAGGACCTGGCGCGCGCCGAGGCCGCCGGTGACTCAGCGTGGTCGCGGATGGTCGCCCGTGCCTGGGTCCGCTGGTGCCCGGAGGATCCTCGCGGGCATGGCGCCCTGGCCACGAGGCGGCTCGCGGACGGCGATGCGGCGGGCGCCGAGACCGCCGCCAACGCCGCGCCACCGGGCTTCGCCGACCCAACCCTGTGCCATGCCCGCGCCCTGCTCGCCCTGCGCGCCGGCCGCGCCGCCGACGCCACCCGCCAGGCCCGCGCCGCCCTGGCGCTGGCCCCCGCCTATGCCGACGCTCAAGCGACCCTGGGCCTCGTCGCCCAGAGACATGCGGATGGGCACGGCGCCGAGGCCGCCTTCACGCGCGCGCTTCGCCTCCACCCCGACCTCGCCGCCGCGTTGCTTGGACTGGCACGCCTGCGCCTGTCCGAAGGAGAGGCCGACACGGCGGCCAGTCTGATGATGCGAGTCCCGGCGGCCGTCCGTCATGCGCCGGCGCAGGTGGGCGATCTGCTGTCGGTGCTGCACCACGCCCCGGGCCTGTCCGCCGACGAGGTGCGCGCCGAGCGTGACGCCTGGGCGCCCTCCACCGGCGCCTGGCACCCGCCAGAACCCGCGCAAGCCGTCGCGCTTCCCGAAGCGCCCCGAACCATGGTCTACCTGGGCGACCTGACGCGGCCCCAGGTGGCGGCCCTCGCCTTGCCGGCCATGCTGGCCCACGCCGAGGTGGCGGCGGCGCGCGGCGCCCGCGTCCATGTGCTTCACACCACACCGCCGGACCAGCCACCACCGCCCAGGCCCGATCGCCTGCCCAAGGGCACCGTGACAACCGTGGCCAACCGGAGCGCCCAGGCCCTGCGCGACACGCTCCGGCCCCTGGCCCCGGACGTGCTGATCCTGATTACCCCGACCACCTTGCCCCAGGCGCTGGAGGCCCTGACCGAGCGTCAGGCGCCGGTGCAAGCGATTTGGGGCGATGTCTTCGCCAGCGTCGGCCTGCCCGGCCTGGACGCGGTGCTGACCGACCGTCACCACGTGCCCGATCACAACGCCCGTGACGCCCTGGCCGAACACCCGGTGTGCCTGCCGCATGGCGCCTATCTGTTCGCGCCCCCGCAGGGCGCGCCAGACCCCGGACCGCCGCCCTGCCAGGCCGATCCGGACGGCGCGGTCACCTTCGGGTCCTTCAACCGCCTCGACAAACTTCATGACGGCCTCCTGGTCCGCTGGGCACGGGTGCTGGCCGCCCTGCCCTCGGCGCGCCTGCTGATCCAGGCCCGCGCCCTGGGCCGACCCGACCTCCGCGACATCCTGACCCGGCGGCTGGCCCGCCTGGGGCTGCCGGACCGCCGGATTCGGCTGGAGGGCGGCCGCGACCGCGCCGGCATGATGGACCTGTACACCCAGGTCGACATCGCCTTGGACAGCGATCCCTGGTCCGGCGGCCTGACCGTGCTTGAGAGCCTTTGGATGGGCGTGCCCGTGGTCACCCTGGCCGGCGCCCCCTTGTGCGGCCGGCATGCCGTCTCGCACTTGACGCGCGCCGGCCTGGCCGACTGGGTCACGGCCACGCCCAACGCCTACGTGGCCCGCGCGGTGGCGGCGGCGAGAGACACGACCACCCTCGCCCGCCTGCGCGCGGTCTTGCGGACCCGCGTCGCGGCCCTGCCCTGCCGCGACCCGATCGCCTTCGCCAGACAGCTTGAGGACGCCTGCGCCGGCCTGTGGGCCGATCATCGCGCGGGCCGGCGGCCCGGCTCGGGGGACTGGGCCTGGCCCGGTCCGGACGTGACATGACCGGCCGGCCGGTGCCCGGCGTTACCGATCCGTCTTCGGCACCCAAAGGGTTTGCCAGGCGGACAGGGTGCCGGCTCCGTCGAGCCAGGGGTTCAAGGCCCGCAGAACATCCTCGGTGGTTCCCTCACGCGCGGCGAAACCAATCACCGTATCCCCGGCCTTCGCCATGGCCCGCTCGATGGGGAAGTCTGCGGTGCCGCGCACCTCGCGCACCTGAAGCCGTGTCTGCCGCGCCGACTCAGCCTCGGCGCGCGCCTGCTCCAAGGCGATCTCCATGGCGTCGGCGCGGGCCTGAATGGTCTCACTAAGAGACAGCGCCTGCTCCAGATGGCGGGCCAGGTCCCCATTTTCGACCGACAGCAGCTCCGCGTGCTCGCCGAGGGTGTCCGCCTCCCGCCGCGCCTCGGTCAGCGCGGCCCGCAGGTCGGACACCACGATCTGCTGTCGCCAGACCACCCCGGACAAGACCAGGATCGCCACGATGGCCAGCACGGCCATCACGCCGGTCACAGCCGATCCCCGCCGGCTTCTCGAACCGCGTCGTGCCATGGATGTCCCGATCATCGGTCCCGCGCTCGGGAACCGGTCCTCAGTTAAAGGTGCGAACGTCGCAGGTCTGGGCCATCTCGCTGATCTTGCCGCACAGCCCCTTGGCGTCACCTTGGGAGGCGAATGGACCGGCATAAAGGCGATGGAAGGTTCCCCGCCCCTGGATGTCAACCCGCTCCACACGCGGCGACAAGGCCCCCAGCAACGCCGGGTAGGCCGCCTGGAACTTCGTCCAGCCGGACCGCGCCGCGGCCTCCGTGCGGAACGAGGCCAGGCGCACGCCAGACCCCGTCCAGGCGCCGCCAGCCGTGGACGATGGGATCGGCGTCGCGGTGACCACGCCGGGTGACGCCGGCGCGACCGGCGCCACGGCCGCCGCATCGGCCGGCGTTGGCGGGGTGGGCGTCGGGGCTGTGTCCCCAGCCCCCACCGCATCCGGCGCGCGTCGCACCGTCCAGGCCGGCGCCGTGTCGGCAGGCGCCGGGTCGGTAGGGGCCATGTCGGTGGGCCGGGTGACATCCGGCAGGGCGTCTTGAGCACCGCCTGCTCCCGCCGTGGCCACGTCCGTCGCGGGCGGGATCAGCGGTCGCGGTTCCCCCGCCGCCGGCGCCATTGTCGTGGCGTCCTCGCCGGTCATGGCCCCCGGTTCATCCATGGGCGCCAGTGAGGTGACCTCGGCCGTGGTCATCGGCGCGGTCTGGGCCCCCGTCTCCAGCGGGTTCATGGCCGCCACCCCCGGCGCCCGCGCGGCGACCAAGGTGTCTCCGGCACCGTTCTCGTACGCCACCAGGGAGCGCGCCTGCCCTTCGTTGTCGGCCGTGCTGACCTCGCGCCTCACAAAGTATCCCACGGCTGGGGCGTGATAAGTGTTCAGACGCAACCCATCCGAGCGCGCGCAGGCGATCTTGTAAGCGTTGAACTGCCCGGCCGGAACGGTCACCAGATTGGTGCCCACCACCCGGCAGCTCCAGGCCAGGGACTGGCTGTAGGGCGGCTGGTCCATGCCGGCGGCGACCACGAAGCGCGACTCATTGCCCACGACAAGGGGCCAGAGGTTCCCCTCCTTCTCGGTGATGATGCGGGTG
>JANQGN010000182.1 GCA_028277295.1 Rhodospira sp. | reverse complement strand
GCAAACGTTTCTGGCGTCCTTCCTTGAATGCGCGCTTATATTCCTCAATCGTCATCGGTATGAGAGGAAGAATTGTTGGTCGCTTATCTGGAGGTGATTGCGGGTCGTCCTTCCCAGACACTGGAAAAAGCGTGAGAGGTTCCGGTTGTTTCTTCTGTGTGTCGTCGGTCATTGTATCCACTCCGACTGGAGGGTGATGTGAGTGACAGCGGGACGTCGATCGCCGAGACGCAGCGTCATGCGTTTGGCGAGGCGAGGCACGATCCTGTCATGAGCCGCTCCTCGCAACCGATACGGTAAAACGACCCATTCAGTATACTCAGAAACCCGGCGGCTGTCCGCGCTGGGTTCGCCCGCTTCGACCCCGCGCTTGCCGAAAGGCGGCCCCTGTTGGCCTCGATCGAGGCGTCCGTCGGCGCGCAAAGCCGGCCAAGGGGCGGGCTCCGTGGTCGACGCCGTCACACGCGCCGACGACGGGGGTCCGGACCCCATGCGCACCGCGGACGGTGCAGAAAATAGAGGTTTGCCGAATTTACACCTATATGGTAGGGATGGGGAACGACAGATATCCGATCGTCTCCCCCCCCGCCCGATCGAGGCGGACTATCCACACGGAGTGCCGGCGGATGACGCAGGACGACTCACCGAAACCATCGACGCAGATCCCCTCGGCTCCCCTCATGTCGTCGGAAGATCAAGAGTTGGAGGAGGCGACGAAGCACTGTGGTTTAAGAAACAAGTCAAGGTCGGAGAAGACGTCACGGGGAACCCGCTCCAGGCCGTCTCGGCTCGCGAACTCCCCGACGACAGTGTTGGTGCGTACTACACGCAAGGCCGCGATGCGGATGGGCAGGCCATAGAGCCATTTATTCAGTATAACCGCAGCCTCAGGGGACGGAATCGCGGCAACATCATTCGCCACGAGGTCGGTCACGCTATCGAGGACAGGCGCTGGACGAGGGGTTTTCGGCAGGACCAGCGGCCTCTTCACCATCGTTCAAAGCCCGTCCGGAAAGTCTCGAAAACCGCAATATATCGTGTTCCTGGGCCCGAATGGCATACCGTATGTGGTGTCTTTCAGATCTTTCCGGACAGACACTCAGGATGTCCCGTTCATGACGAGACTCAGCCAAGTCAAGGTCACCTGTGGCCTGTGCGGCCACAGAAGCCGTCAGACGCGTCTTCTCAGCACATGTGTCTTCGGATCGCCGGACCTTGATCTGCGGCCGCCGCCGAGGCAACGCTCGATCCTTCGGCTCTCGGTCCAGGCGTGCCCGTCGTGTGGCTACGTGGCGCCGGCAATCAAAAGGGCTGATGCGGTGGCGCGCGAGACCGTCGAAACGGATGCCTATCAAGCCCTGCGTGTCGGCCCGCTCGGGGAGACACTGGCGGGACGGTTCCTGCGCGCGGCGCTGATCGCCCGTCATCGGGACGACCTCGGGCAGGCGGGGGAGATGACCCTGTACGCGGCCTGGACCGCCGACGACGACGGCGACGACGATCAGGCCCGGGCATGGCGAAGCGACGCCGCCGACCTGATCGGCCGTGCCCTGGAGACGATGGATCCCGACGCCGAGGTGACGGGCCATACGGCGACCCGCCTGGTGGATGTGCTGCGCCGGGCCGGCCGCTTCGATGAGACCAAAAGCTTGGCTGATCATCTCTTGACGCGGGACCTGGACCCCGTTCTCACGGCGGTGTTGACGTTCGAGCGACATAAGGCCGAGGCCGGTGACACGGCTTGCTACACCGTTGACCAGGTCTTCGCCGGCCCTCACGGATCCGTGATGCCGGAAGCCAACGAGGGCGCGGCTCAAGCAGCTTCGCCGCCATGACCGGTGACCGTCGGTCCCAAACGGGACAAGAGAAAACATCTCAGGAGAGCGCTGTCCCGGGTGTCGGCTTCGATGGTCCGTTCTACCCGCGTGCGGGGATGCACGGACCGCGCTATTGGCTTCACGACGCGCTCGAGGGAGAAGATCGCGAAAACATCCTCGCGCACGAAGTCGGTCACGTAATCGCCATCGCCGCCATGGGTCCCGAAGGCATCCCTGTGACCGGCGTGGAAGAGGACCTCGACATCATATACCACATGCAGAACGCCCGCGAAGAACCCTCCCGGTCGGATCCAGCGCAGCGGCGGACACGCCCGCAAGACCTGGGGTTCAGAAGTGAAGAGGCCGACGCCGAGAAGATGGCCGAAGCCATAAGGCTTTACATGCAGAACCCCGCCTATATGAAGGAGTCCTTCCCCAAGGCCGCGCGCCGTATCCGGGAGTACATCAATGCGAACCCAAGAGTGAACCACATCATTCAGTTTAATTAGAGCCCGTCGGGAAAGTCTGGGGAACCGCAATATAGTGTGTGCCTGTGCCCGGATCGCATGCCATATGTGGTGCCTTGCAAGGCTTTCCGGACAGACACTGAGAGCATGTTGCGCGATTTATGAATCGCCCAGCATGCTCTAAAAATTTGTTTTTCAAGCAAATCGTCCCCAAAAGATCGTCCAGGGCGATCTGTGCCAGATCGCTCGGGATTTGCTCTAGAGTGTGGTGCGTGAGCCCAAAATCACGCAAAAGGCTCTACCGCGTCAAGGATCCCCCCAGGGCCGGGACCAGGCTGGCGGTGGGCACGAAGCCACTGATGCCCCGCGCGGACAGAACCCGGCCCCAGCGGCCGTCCGGGGAAAGCTCGGTGATCATCAGCACCGTGTCCCGCGACAGCGTGGCCAGGACGCGATAGCTTTCGCCAGGGCCCGACCGCACCGCCAGGGCCGGCGGACGCACGGCGTACAGATGGCCGATCACGGGCGCTGCCGGGCTCGTATCTGGTCGCTTGGCCGTTATGTGCGCCTGGTCGGGCACCTGCGCACCGGACGGGGTGGACGCGGGCGATCCCGCCGCGCGGCCTGTCGTCTCGGTGACTGACTCGGACGGTGCGGGTTGCGTCGTGCCGGTGAACGGACCCTGGACGCGGGGCGTCTCGGCCGCCGCCGGGGCATCGGTCCCGTCTGCCGTCACGGACAACAAGGGGGCCACCAGGCCGCCGATGACCCGCGTGGGGCCGGCCACGTACAGGGCCACGACACCCATCAGGATCAGTGGCGCCAGTTGCGCCAGCACCGCGGAGCCCGGCCAGGGACCTCTCTCGCGGGGCTTCAGCCGGGGTTGATCGGCCAGGGCGTCGAGGATGCGCGTCGCGTGCTGGCGCTCTTCTGGCGTGCGGGCGAAGCTCAGGCCTTGTTCGGCCATGGATCGGGCCAGCGGCAGATTGCCCCGGGCCAGGAAAGCGCGCGCCTGGTGCATGAGGAGCTGGTGGTTCTCGGCCGCCGGGCGCTCACCACCCGGTAGATTCCGCCACAACGCCTGGATGGTGCGCGCCGGGCCCCAGGGCAGCGCCCACCAGCCCAGGCCCCAGCAATACAGGCTGGCGGCGACCGCCGTCCTGTCGCCGTGCAGCCGGCAGAAGACGCCCCGGATGGGCCGCTGCTCCACCCGGAACCCTCGCCCCCGCACCCGATGCAGCACCAGGTACCGGGGTTGCGCGGTGACGCGGCCGCACACGCGGCAGACCTGCGGCGCGAGAGAACCGTCGGAGGCTGGCCGGTCGGTTCTTGGCGGCACGCTTCCGGGGGCCGGCCCTTGCTGATGTCCCCGTCCGCGCCCATTGTCCCCTGGCCAGGTGACCCGCGCGGCCAAGGGGGGCGGCACCCGATCGTACTGGGCGCGCGCCTCGGGATCGCTCAACACACGATAGGCTTCGTTCAAGAACTGGAACTCGGCCACTGCGCGCGGTGACGGGTTGCGATCGGGATGCAGCAGCTTGGCGCGGCTGCGGTAGGCGCGTTTTACGGCGGCGCCGTCAGCCTTGGGGGTCAGGCCGAGCACCCCGTAATAGCCTTTCGGATCTTGCACCACGGGAGCCATGGGCGTGTTATCCCCGGCGGGTCTGCGCGGGCGCATCCCCGAGCCCGGCGCCCATCCCCTCATCCCAGTGCGGCTGCCGGTCTTCCAGGATGACCCGATGGGACGGGCGCGAGACCCGCGCGCCTGAGGGGACGGCGGTGTCCTCGCCGCCGCCGTGCGTCGCGTGAATCGTCACGCGCACCCAACGCGGCACAATCTCATTGTTGATGTCGTCAAGGATGGCCACCCCCAATGCCTCCGGTCCTGACCACGGCAGTCCGCTCAAACCGGTCATGTAGCGGCTCAGGCCCGCTGGGTCCAGCAGCAGCCGATCGGGAATGTAATCCACGGTGATCCGCGCGCCGCCAGCCGGTCCGGGGTTGGCGGTCAGGTGGGCGCTCAGGGTGACGCGATAGTCGAGTCTGGGCGCTGGATTCGCGCTTGAGGTCAACGGCGCGCGCCGATGCGCGGGATCGGGATCGAGCGCCGGGTTGGCGTTGACGTGGGGGGTATGGCTCATCGGCGGTCGACCCTCCGGCGCGGTCCGGCGCTCAGGCGATCACGCCCTTGGGTGACGCCGCCGTTGGCGCGCTCTCCGCCGCGTCCGGAACAGGATCCACGAAGCGCCCATCGGCCTGGAACGTCAAGCCGCCCTCCAGCCCAAGGGCCGTGAGGCCGGTCTCGGTGATCATCATCAGGTCCTGGCGCATCGCGGCGGGCAGGGGCTGGGCCGTGCGCAGGATGAGATAGAGATGCCGCGCCTGGGGGCGTATCAGGCCGTCGATTTGCAGCCGGCCCAACGTGGACAGGGTGAGGTCGACAACAAAGCGGTCGCCGGAGTCGGCGTTGCGGTCCGGGGTGTCGGTCTCCTCGGCGCCGCGATCGCGGATCGGGCCGCCGCGCAGCCGGGTGATGAGGGTGATCGGGGTGATCTCTGCGCCGTCCGCGAAGGGCAGGGTGATGGCGCGCCACTCGCCGCCGGGACTTTCGCGCATGCGGCCGGCCAGGGCGCGCAGGTCGCCACGCAGTGTCTCGGCCAGGCGCTCGCCCTTGACACCATCGGCCTCCAGCACCCGCATCGGTAGCTCGCCCGGCCACTGCCGGGTGTCCCCGCCGGCGCGTAGGGCCGCCGTCAGTCGGCCGAGGGCGGCCGCCAACTGGGGGCCGGGCTGAGGGATGGCGCCTTGCAGGGCGCGGGCGGCGGCCGGATCCCGCTGAGACAACGCATCGGCGACCTCCGTCAAGGCCGCCCAGCCTTGCGGTCCACCCTGGGGGAGCGAGGGTGAGGCGGGTGCGGCGGCGCCGGTCGCCGGGCTGGCCGCGGCCGTCGGGGGCGGCGTTGATGTCACCACGCTCAAGGACACCTGGCTGCCGGGTGGGGTGTCCAGGCGCAGGTGCAGGGCCAGGGTGCCGGCGGGCGTGGCGAGCAGGGTCCGGCTGGCCGTGCCGCCGGCCTGGATCGTGCCGGTCAGCAGGGTTTGCGAGGGTGCGGTCGCGGGGCCCAGGGTCGCGGCCTGGGGCGCCGC
>JANQGN010000307.1 GCA_028277295.1 Rhodospira sp. | reverse complement strand
GGATTTGCTCTAGTTTGGTTTCGAGGCAAATCGTCGTCGCGATCCGGTCCGGATCGCTCGGGATTTGCTCTAGTTTGGTTTCGAGGCAAATCGTCGTCGCGATCCGGTCCGGATCGCTCGGGATTTGCTCTGGGCCGCCCCCGCTCCGCCGCGCCGTCCACCCCGGTCCGGCGGAGACCCAGGACCGGATCACGGAGGTCGAGGACAAGGATGCGCGTACTCGTCACCCGGCCCAAGGAGGACGCCGAGCGCATGGCCGCGCCCTTGCGGGCGCTGGGTGCGACGGTGATCAACGAGCCGATGCTGGTCATCATGCCGGTCGCCGGTCCGAGCGTCGACCTGACCGGCGTGCAGGCGGTGCTTCTAACCAGCGCCAACGGAGCCCGCGCCTTCGCGGTGGCCGTCGATCGCCGTGATGTGCCCATCTATGCCGTCGGCGACCAGACGGCCCGGGTCGCCCGCGACCAGGGCTTCGGAACCGTGCACAGCGCCAGGGGCGACGTGGAGGCCCTGGCGGCCCTGGTGGCGGAGGCTTTGACCCCCGACGACGGCGCCCTGGTGCATGCGGCCGGCTCCACGCGGGCCGGCGACCTCGCCGGCGCCCTGGCCAACCGCGGCTTCGCGGTGACCGTGGCACGGCTTTACGATGCCCGGCCCACAGCCACCTTGTCCAAGGACCTGGCGGCCGCGCTCAAGGCCGGCACCATTGACGCGGCTATCTTCTTTTCACCGCGCACCGCCAAGATTTTTGTCGAGCATGTGCGCAAGGCCAGCCTGGCCGACAGCCTCGGCGGCCTGTCCGCCTATGCGCTGTCCCCGGCGGTGGCGCAGGCCCTGTCCGGACTGACCCTGGCGCGGGTGCGGGTGGCCGATCAGCCGACGCAAGACGCGCTCTTGAGACTATTCGAGACCGATGTCGGCGACGGCCTGCTGACCACGGTGTCCTTGTCGCCGGCCCCCGACCGCGACCCCGCCGACACCCTCGAGACCTCGACTCCCGAAAGCCCGATCCCCGAAAACCCGATCGGCGAAAACCCGATCGGCGAAGACCGGCCCGACCAGGACCGGCCCGATCAGGGCCGTCCTCATGAGGATCGAACCCATGAGGACGGCGAGGCCGCCTATGGGGGATCGGGTGGCGTCGACGCCACCGACGACCGGGACGCCGATGCCCACGAGGACGAGCAGACGGAACGCCGCACCCTGCGGACGCTGACCGCCTGGGTCGTGGCCATGTTGCTGGTGTTCGCGGCCGCCATCGGCACCCTGCCATGGTGGAAGCCGCTGCTGCCCCCGGCCTATCAGGCGATGCTGCCGGCCTACCCAGATGTGCCGGAGCCGGCCACCCTCACGGACCTTCGGGCGCGGCTGGACGCCCTGGCCGAGGACCTGGGCGCGGTGCGGGCGCGCCTCGACCAGGCCCAGGCGAGGATTGGCGCCACCGCGACCACGGACGCGATCGACGCCCTGGCCGCGCGCCTGGACGCGCTGGAAGGGCGGGCCCCGGGGACGGCGAACGTGGACACGACCGTCTCCCATGCCCTGTCGCCCCTGGCCGAGCGAGTGTCGTCGCTGACCGCCACCGCCGCGACCCTGCGCGCGGACCTGGCGGCGGTCGCGAGGCGGGTCGAGGCCCTGTCCGACACCGTGCCACGCACCGACCCGCGCGCCGTGGCGCTGCTGATCCACATCGGGCTGCTGCGCGAGCGTGTGAAGGACGGACTGCCATACGACGATGCCCTGGCCCCGGTGGCCACGGCACCCACCCTGGGCGCGGACCTTGCCCAGGCGTTGACCGTTCTCGGGGCCCACGCCGAAGGCGGCGTCCCGACCCTGGAGGCGCTGCGCCGCCGCTTCGAACCCATGTCGGTGGAGGTGGCCCGCAATGCCTTCGTTCCCGGGGGCCAGGCTTGGTGGAAGAGCACCCTGGCCTCGATCATGTCATCCGTAACCGTGCGCCGGACCGACGGTGTGGCGACCGACGGCACCGTGGGCTTTCTGTCCCAGGCCGCCGCGCGGATCGCCGACAACGACCTGGCTGGCGCCGTTGGCGCGCTCGAGTCCCTCGAGGGCGCCGCCGCCGGGGCCGCCGCCGCGTGGATGACGGACGCCCGCGCCCATCTGGCGGTGGATGCGGCCCTTGCCTCGCTGACATCGGCCGCGCTGGCCGGGATCGGCGCGGCCCAGACGACGGAGTAAACAATGTCTCGAATTTTCAGTCTGATCGTTCTCGCGATTGTGCTGGTTGCTGGCGGCGTCTGGGTGGCGAACCGGCAAGGCACCGTGAGCGTTGAGTGGCTGGGCTGGCGCCTGGACACCAACATGTTCGTCGCCCTGGCCACCTTGCTGATCGCCCTGGTGGTGCTTTACCTGGTCATCAAGGGCTTTCTGGCCCTGGGCGCGGCCCTGTCCTTCGGTCCAGGCGCCGCCGAGGGCCGGTTGCGCACCGCCGTGCGCAGCCTGTCCGAGGCCTACGGCGGCCTGCGTAACGACAACGCCGCCCTTGCGCACGTGGAAGCCCGCCGTGCCCGCCATGCCTTCCCCAGCACCGGCAAGGCCTACCCCGGCGCTCTGATCGAGGCCGACGGCCTGGCTCGCATGGGCCGCGCCGCCGAGGCCCGGGTGCTTTATAGGGCGTTGCTCAACGACCGTGACGCCGAAGCCGGCGCCCTGCGCGGCCTGCTGGAACTGGCCACCAAGGAAGGCAACGAAGCCGAAATGCAAGAATGGCTGGAGCGCGCCCTGTTCAAGGTGGACAATCCCTCCTGGGCCGCCCGCTCGGCCATCGAACTGGCCAAGCGCACCGGCCGCGCGCCGAACATGGAACGGGCCCTGCAACTGGCCGAGAAGAATGGCGACGTGAGCGCCGAGGAAGCCCGGGCGATGCGCGTCTCCGCCTTCGTGTCCCAGTCCCAGGCGGCCGCCGATGCTGGCAAATCTGGTGACGCCATCAAGCTGGCCCAGAAGGCTCTGTCGGTGGACGCCGGCTCGCCGGAGGCCGCCGTGCACGCCGCTCGCCTGTACGTCGCGCAGGGTAAGACCCGTAAGGCCGAGCAGACGTTGGAAGAGTCCTGGCGGGCGAGCCCGGGCCCGATCGTGGCGGCCACCTGGCGTGATCTGGCGGGCGATCAGGACGCCATGGCCCGCATGAACCGGGCGCAGACCCTGGCGGCCACCAACCCCCATCACCCGGAAAGCCACCTGCTGGTGGCCGAGGCGGCCATCAAGGCCAGCCTCTGGGGACAGGCCCGCAGCCAGCTTGAGCCGCTGACCAGCGGCGACGCGCCGTCGGCCCGGGCCTGCGCGCTGATGGCCGACATCGAAAAAGGCGAAAAGAATGACACCGACGCCGCCGCCACCTGGATGCGGCGCGCCCTGGAGGCCAGCGGTGTGATGCCCGCCAAGGCCGCCTAGAGCAGATCGTCGTCGCGATCCGTGCCGGATCGCGCGGGATTTGCTCTAAAAATCGTGCCGAGTCACGCTCGAAATCGGCCCCACAACCGTGGTTCCGGTTTCGAGCGATCGGCGCTCATCGGGTCGTGACATCGTCACACCAGGGGCGGATGCGTGGGGCGCATCCGCCGCCCCTGGTGCTTTTCGGGCGTCCACCATGAGGACCGGTGCGGCTACACCGACGGTCCGTCTCAAGGTCCGTCGGTATAGCCGTAACGGCCCATGATCGCACGCGCCTCCCGACTCTTCAGGAAGTCCAGGAAGGCTCGGGCCGCCGGATCATCGGCACCGCGCGTCAACAGCACCGCATCCTGCCGGAGGGGGCTGTGCAGGGTGGCCGGCACCAGCCAGCGCGAGCCATCGGGGCTGTCCACCACCTGCGACAGGGCGACAAACCCCAGCGCCGCATTGCCCGTGATCACAAACTGAAGGGTCTGGGAGAGGCTGTCGCCTCGCACCAGGCGGGTGGCGACGGCGTCCTGCGCACCCAAGGCCCGCAACACCTCCATCGCGGCGGCGCCATAGGGGGCGGTGACCGGGTTGGCGATGGCCAACCGGGCAAAGTCGCCGCGTGTGAGCACCTCTCCGGTGTCGTCCACAAGGGTCGGGTCGGCGCTGTAGAGCACCAGACGCCCCACGGCGTAGGTGAACCGCGAGCCGGACACGGCCAGTCCCTCGGTCTCGGCCTTTTCGGGGCGGATCGCGTCGGCGGCGAGAAACACCTGATAGGGGGCGCCGTGGGCGATCTGGGCATAGAGCTTGCCGGTGGATCCAAAGCTGAACGTGGCCGTGTGACCGGTCGCCTTGGTGAAGGCGGCGCCGATGTCTTGCGCGGCGGCGGTGAAGTTGGCGGCGACCGCCACCAGGGTTTCGCCGGCGCGGGCGATCGACGCGCCCAGCGGGACCAGCATGAGGCCCATGCCGAGCGTCAGTCCGAGGGTGAGCAGGACACGGGCACGGGCACGGGACGCCCCCGCCATGGCTCCGGGGGCACGGGACGGTTTGTTCTGCATGAAGCGCCCCTCCCAAGGGCGAAGCGGCCGTCATGGTCATGCCGTGGGTGGGCTGGCCCAGGTTACCGAAGGCGACGCCGTTGACCATCTGGGCTGACCATCTGGTCATGGCCCCTTGCGACATCGAGACCACGGCAACCCAATAGTCATGATACTTAAGCATGATCCATGCCAAGCGGGTTGGGTGGCCCATGACCTTGTGTTGGCCGGTTCATAATGCGCGCGTGTATTGGTTCGGCGGTGGCTGGATGTCGCGCCACCAACGGAACCTGTCGGCTCTCGGACATGGGTGCCGGCGCGTGGCCGGTGAACCGTCGGCGCGTGCTGTTCGCTCACGCCCCCGACGTGTGGGGCGGGTGATTTCGGCGGCGCTGGCCGGGATCACAGTCCGTGGACCCCTCGGTGTCCGCCACGAGCACGCGGTTTCGGCCATGGGCCTTGGCCAGATAGAGTTGGCGGTCGGCGCCCTCCACCAGTGCCGCAGGATCGGCGAGACGCGCGCCTCGCGCCGCCACTCCGCCGATACTGACCGTGACCTGAGCGGCGGCCGGGCTGCCGGCGTGGGGAATGGCCAGGCGCAGCACCTCGTGGCGCAGGCGCTCGGCCACGGCCCGGGCGCCCTGGGCCGGTGTGTCCGGCAGCACGCAGGCGAATTCCTCGCCCCCATAACGGGCGGTGAGGTCGGCCGGCCGATTGGTGGCCTCGCGCAAGACCGCCGCGACCCGGCGCAGGCAGTGATCGCCCCTCACATGGCCGTAGGCGTCGTTGTACCGCTTGAAGTGGTCGATGTCGGCCAACAGCAGGGCCATGGGTGCCTTCTGGCGCAGGTGTCTCAGGCATTCTCGCTCCAGGGCGGTGTCAAAGGCCCGGCGATTGGCCAATCCGGTCAAGCCATCCACCCGCGCCAGGGTGGCCAGTTGGTCGCGCGCCCGTTTCAGCTCCACCTGGTTGCGGGCGCGCGCCCGCACGATGGGCGGCCGGATCGGCTTGGTCACGTAGTCGATGGCGCCGATGCGCAGGCCGCGTTCCTCATCCTCCAAGCCTTCCAGCGCGGTGACGAAGATCACGGGAATGGCGGACGTGCGGGGATCGGCCTTGAGTCGGCCGCAGACCTCGTATCCGTCCACTCCCGGCATGATCACATCAAGGAAGATCAGGTCGGGCTGAGCGTCCGCCGCCAACGACAGCGCCTCGGTCCCCGACGCGGCGCAGATCACGTCGAACTCGATGTCAAGGGTCTCGGCCATCACCTCGATATTGACCGGTTCATCATCCACCACCAGCACCAGGGGACGGCGATCGTTCATCGGTGTGCCTCGCCGCCGTCCAAGACGGTCTCCCTGGCGCCCCGCCTGGTGCTCCCCACTGCGACGGTCATGGCGACGGCGTCCACGGCGGTGCGGACCTCGCTCCAGGCGGTCCGCGCGGCGGCGAAGTCCAGCCGTCCCAGCGCCTCCTCAAGATCCGCCAGAGCCGTCGCGGGCGCCCGGCCCTGCAACCTTGGGCGGAGCGCCGCGAAGGTGCGTCGTGCTCCGAAGCCCTGCCGCTCCAGCAGGTCCGTCAGATCCGTGATGGCCGCCTCCAGGGGCCGGGGGTTCGTGGCGGACGCGGCGACAGGGGCGGCGGGCGCCCCTGGGGTCAAGGCGTGTGACGACGACACGAAAGCATCGGCCGCCGCGACCGCGCGGCCCAAATCGGCGCGCATGGCGCCGAGGTGATCAGACAGCCCGGCGCCGTACTCACGTCCGTTCGTGCCCGGGCCGAGGGCCGCCGATCGCAGGGTTTGTGTCAGCGCGGCTGCGGTGGCCTCCAGGGCGCCGGCCCCCAGTGTGCCGGCGATGCCCTTCAAGGCATGGGCCGCGCGGAAGGCGCTGGCGCCGTCACCCGCCGCCAGGCTGGCGGCGATGTCGTCGGCGGCACCGGCGAAGCGGGTTCGAAAGGCGTCCATCAAGGGTCGCAGGCGGGCCGTGTTGCCGTTCAGGTGGCGCAAGGCGCGGTCGACGTCAAACACCTCCGTGACGGTGTCCACGGAGATGGGCGTCGCGGCGGGCGTGGCGCTGTTCGACACGGGGGCGAGTGCCGCCGGTCGGGTGTCCCATGCGGTCGAAGGTGGCGCGCGCCGGATCCAGGTCATGAGCACGGCGTACAGGCGGTCCGGGTCCACCGGTTTGGGGACATGGTCGGTGAGCCCCATCGCCAGACCCGTCTCGCGGTTCTCGGCCAACGTTTGGGCGGTCATGGCGATGACCGGTACGTGGGCGCAGCGCGGGTCGGCGCGCAGGGCGGCGGTGGCGGTATAGCCATCCATCACAGGCATGTGCAGGTCCATCAACACCACGTCATACACCCCGCGCAAGGCCATGGCGACGCCTTCATGTCCGTCGGCGGCCACGTCCACGGACATGCCGACGTCGGTCAACAGGGTGCGGGCGACGTCTTGATTAAAAGGATTGTCCTCAACCAGCAAAACGCGAGCGCCGCGCAGGGCCACCAGGGCCTCGGGGTTCGGGACCGGGGACGCGGCCGCCGGCGTCTTGCTCTCGTCTGAACCGCGACGCAGGCAGACAGAGAAATGGAAGGTGCTGCCGACCCCCGGACGGCTGTGCACGCCGATGGTGCCGCCCATCAGGCCGACGATATGGCGGCAAATGGTCAAGCCCAACCCTGTTCCGCCGAACCGGCGGGTGATGGAGCTGTCGGCCTGTGTGAAGGGCTGGAACAGGCGAGGCTGTTGCGCCGGGTCGATGCCAATGCCCGTGTCGCGGACGGCCATGGACAGGCGCACGGCCCCCCCGTGGCTCGCGGCGACGCCCACGGTGATCTCGATCTCGCCGTGAGAGGTGAACTTGACGGCGTTGGTGGCCAGATTGGAGAGCACCTGACCAAGGCGCAAGGGATCGCCGCATAAGGCCTGGGGTACGTCGGGCGCGACCTGGATGGTCACCGCCAGTCCCTTGTCTTCGGCCGGGAGTGAAATCAGGTCCGTGACCTGCCGCATGACATCGTCTAGCAGAAACGGGACCGATTCCAGCGTCAGTTGCCCGGCCTCGATCTTGGAGACATCGAGGATGTCGTTGAGAATACCCTCCAGCGTCCGAGAGGCCCGCAGGATTTTGCGGGCGTGGTCGCGGTGCCGATCCGCATCCAGCCCGGGGCGGGTGAGCAAACGGCTCATGCCGCTGATGGCGTTCAGGGGGGTGCGGATTTCATGGCTCATATGGGCCAGGAAGGCGCTCTTCGCGCGGGTGGCCGCTTCCGCCGCGAGGCGCGCCTGAACCGCCTGCTCCTTTTCCTTGCGGGCGCTGACATCGCGGACGGAGCCCTCGATCAGGCGTTCGCCATCGGCATCCGGGGGACCGACATGGGCCCTGATGAGAGCCTGGAACACGCCGCCGTCCTTGCGCCTCAGGTCGACCTCGTGGTCCACCACCTTGCCGTCGCGCCGCAGGGCGGTCAGGAAGGTGGCGCGATCCTCTGGATGGACATAGGTGGAGGCCTCGATGTGGGCGCCCGCGGCATAGAGTTCGTCCTGCGTGTCGTAGCCGAACATGCGGGCCAGAGCCGGGTTGCCGGTCACCAGGCGGCCACTGACCGTGGATTGGAACAGGCCCTCGGCGGAGTTCTCGAAAATGCCCCGGTACTTGGCCTCGGCCGCGCGCATGCCGGCCGTGGTGGTCTCCAACTCGGCCGCCATCTCGTTGAAGGCGTGCGCCAGGGTGGCCACCTCGTCGTGTCCATGGACCGTGACGCGGCGGCCGAAGTCCTGGGTGGTGGCGATGTCGCGCATCTGGGTGGCGACCGCCACAATGGGCCGCGACAGGATGCGGCCGGTCACCAGCGCCACGGCGACGGCCACCAGCAGGCCCACCAGCAGGCCCAGGCTCTGCAACAGGATGATCTTGCGGGTTCCGACGGCCACCGCGGTCTTGGGCGTGATGGCCGCCAGCCAGGCCACTGTGCGCCCGTCGTGCCGGTAGGGCCGAATCAGCGCGTAACACGGGGCGCCGCGATGGACCGTTTCGACCAGGGGCGTGTCGGCGGTGGTCACCGCGCCTGGGGTCGACACCAGGTCGGATAGTCTCGGACCGCGTGGCGCGTCGCCGAGCGCGACCGGTCGGCCGGCCGCCGTGAACAGGGTAACGTCCATGCCGATGTTTCCGAACGAGGCATGGGGAAGGGCGCCGTCAATGGTCGCCCGCAACAGAACGGCCCCCGCGGTCACGGTCATGTCGTCATAGGAGTCGGGGCTGGGGACGATGATGGTCACGGACGCCGCGGCTTCCAGCGCCAGGCCGCCGTCGCCCGGGTCCACGAACCGTGCCGTGCCAATCGGGAGATCCGACGGGACCAGGGGTACCGAGGGATCGGGCGGGACCGGCCGCCACAGGTCGTCGGCATAGCGGACAGGCGCCGACGGACTGCCCGGCGCCAGGTGATGCCCGGCGCCGGTCTCGTCGGCGGAGACCAGTCGCACCGCCTCGCCGGTGGCATAGGCCGTCACGCCATCGATGTCATAGAACGCCACCAGGTCCAGGCCCTGGTTGCGGGCTGTGTGCCGCAGGTACTGGATGGCCTTGAGTCCCTGGCTGGCCCGCACATCGTCGCCGATATCACGCAGGCCCTGGACGTCCAGCGCGCGCAAGGATGTCGCCGCAGTGATCACGGTTGGCGCCCGCGCCTCGGCAGCGGCGGTGGTGGCCATCTCGGCGGCCAGTCGGTCCAGGTCGCGGGTCACCAGGTCGAGGGCGGCGTTCATGGTCGCGCGCGTCTGGTCTTGATGATCGGCGACCGTCACCCAGGTGGCTGACAGCATGCCGAGCAGGGCCACCACCAGCACGCCGGCCATGGTCTGCAACAGCAGCTTTGCCTTGATGGACCTCATGGACGCCGTTCCAACCCAGCCCCGCGCGCTTGCCGTGGCCCTCTCGCGGTCCGCGGGCCGGCCCGGTCAGCGGCCAGGTCCGAACTCAGCGGATGCTCGCGCGCGTCAGGCCCTCCACGTCGGCCACGTTGGTAGCATCGACCACACTGACGCTTGTGTCGATATCCAGCGGTGTCATTTGGTATCGAGCTGTGATTACCAGAAGTTGGATCACCAGATTGGCCTGCATGTAGGGCTGCTGATCGATGGCGAAATCAACGATGCCGTCGCGGATCAGGCGAACCGTCCTCGGTGACAGGTCGAAGGCCGCGAAGGCGACGTCCAGGCCATCCCGCGTGATCACCTGTCCCAGCGGGCGGGTGGCCGCGGGCCCCCCAGGGCGATGATGCCACTCACATCGCCTTCAGCGCGGGGTCGGGCGCAAGCACAGCGGATAGCGTGTGCGATGCTGGATTTCGGGGGTAAGGCGGTCCGGTTTCTCGGCATGGTTCCTCCATTTGCGGGAGAATCATGCAAATGCATGGCGTTCCAATGGTACCTTGGCCTGGTCCGGCTGGCTGGTGTACGAGGAAAACTGGATCGGGTGGCCCGCGCCCCCGTCTGTGGGTCCGTCGTCGCCGCTGGCGATGCCCGGGTGGCTTGGCCGTCGAGCCCGGCCGCGCGGACGGGCCGTTTTATAGGGGGAGGCTGGGCCGTTGGCGCCACCGCCCTCCCATCGTCAAACCCATCAGGGAGAGACCCAAGGCATGACCTTCCCGTTCACCAAAGCCGCCACCGGCGTGCTGCTGGCCTGCACCCTGGCGTTCGGCGCCGGGATCGCCGGACCCACGCCGGTCGAGGCCAAGACCCTGCGCATGGCCTATGACGCCGATCCGGTCTCCATGGACCCGATGGAGCAGTTGTCGGGCGGCACCATGGAAATGGCGCACATGGTGTTCGACCCCCTGGTGCGTTTTACCAAGGCGTTGGACTACGAACCGCGTCTGGCCGAGCGCTGGGAGCAGATCGATGACCGCACCATGCGCTTCTATCTGCGCAAGGGAGTCGTGTTCCACAGTGGCAATCCGTTTACCGCCGAGGACGTGGTCTTTTCGCTGAACCGCCTGAAAGAGAGTCCGGACTTCAAGGCTCTTTACGAGCCGTTCGTGGGGGCCGAGGTGGTCGACGACCACACCGTGGACCTCATCACCGAGAAGCCGTACCCGCTGGTTCTCAACCTGGCGACCTACCTGTTCCCCATGGACAAGGCGTTTTACACCGGCACCGACGACAATGGCGACCCCAAGGACGCCATCGTCAAGCACGGCAACACCTTTGCCTCGACCAACGCGTCAGGCACCGGGCCCTTCGTGCTGCGGTCCCGGGAACAGGGCGTGCGCGTGGAATTCGAACGCTTCGCCGACTATTGGGACACGGGGTCTCCGGGCAACGTCTCCGAGATCATCTTCACGCCGATCAAGGAGGACCCGACCCGGGTGGCCTCGCTGTTGTCCGGCGGCGTGGACTTCATCAAGCCGGTACCGCCCACCGATCTGGAGCGCCTGAGCGAGGAAGAGGGCATCAATCTCGTGACCATGGGCGGGACCCGGATCATCACCTTGCAGATGAACCAGGAGCGGGTCGAGGCCTTCAAGGATCCGCGCGTGCGCCTGGCCATTGTGTACGCGATCAACAACAAGGGCATCGTCGACAAGATCATGAAGGGCTTTGCCACGGTCGCGGCGCAGCAGAGCGCGCCAGGCCAGGTGGGCCACGCACCAGACCTGATGCCCCGTTATGACCTGGAGAAGGCCAAGGCGCTGATGGCCGAGGCTGGCTATGCTGACGGGTTTTCCATCACCATGATGGCGCCCAACAACCGCTATGTGAATGACGACAAGATCGCCGAGGCGGCGGCGGCCATGCTGGCCAGGATCAACATCAAGGTCGATCTGACCACCATTCCCAAGGCGCAGTACTGGCCGGAGTTCGATGTGCGCGCCGCCGACATCATGATGATCGGCTGGCATCCCGACACCGAGGACTCGGCCAACTACACCGAGTTCCTGCTGATGACCCCGGATACGGAAACCGGGTACGGTCAGTACAACTCCGGTAACTACGCGAACCCTAAGGTGGATGAACTGATCATTCAGTCTCAGTCCATGGTGGACCAGGAGGCGCGCTCCAAGGTTTTGCAGGACGTGGAGCGTATTCTCCACGAGGACGCCGCCTTCGTTCCGCTGCACTGGCAGGACCTGTCCTGGGCGTCGCGCGACGGTGTGCACATCGAGGACATCGTCAACGTCATGGACTTCCCCTACCTGGGTGATCTGGTCATCGACTAGAGCAAATCCCGAGCGATCCGGCACGGATCGTGACGACGATTGGCTTCAATATCAATGTGATAGGGCATCTTTGACGCGTCGCTTGGCGCCGAAGATGCCCCAAAGATCCCCAAAATCGACGGCGAGGGAGGTCGGCGCTTGCGCCGGCCTCCCTTTGTCGTGTTTAGTGCGGCCCACTTTCGGTCTTTTCTCCCCCGGTCCGCGGACTCGTCATGGCCATCGTTGCCTTCCTCATCAAGCGCCTGATGCAAGCGGTGCTGGTGATGCTCGTCATCAGCCTCATTGGCTTCTCCATCCAGGACAACCTGGGCGACCCCTTGCGCGAACTGGTCGGGCAATCCGTCCCCGAGGCGGAGCGCGAGGCGCTCCGCGACCGCATGGGCCTGAACGACCCGTTCCTAGAGCAATACTGGCGGTTTCTGGGGAACGCGGTGCAGGGGGACCTGGGCATCTCCTACCATTTCAAGCGCCCGGCGCTGGACGTCATCGCCGACAAGTTCCCGGCCACGGTGGACCTGGTGATCGGCGCGACCATCATCATCGTGCTGGTGTCGGTGCCGTTGGGCTGCTGGTGCGCCATCCGGCCGCGCTCCTGGCTCTCGCGGGTGGCCATGGGCGCCAGCATCGTCGGCATCTCCATCCCCGTGTTCCTGACCGCCATCTTCCTTATCTACGTGTTCTCGGTGAACCTGGGTTGGCTGCCCTCGTTCGGGCGCGGCGAGTCCTTGGTGGAGATTGTCCCGGGGTGGACCACGGGCTTCCTGACATGGGGGGGGCTGTCCCACCTGATCCTGCCCAGCATCGCCTTGTCGTCGATCTTTCTGCCGCTGTTCATCCGCCTGATCCGCTCCGAAATGATGGAGGTGCTTGAGCAGGACTACATCCGCTACGCCTGGGCCAAGGGGCTGGCGCCCCGGCGGGTATGGTTCCTGCACGCCTTCAAGAATACCCTGCTGCCGGTGATCACCGTTGGCGGCGTGCAGATCGGCCTGATGCTGGCCTACACCATCCTCACCGAGACGGTGTTCCAGTGGCCGGGGCTCGGCTTCATGTTCATCGAGGCCGTGACACGCGTCGATACACCCCTGATCATCGCCTACATCATCATCGTGGGCCTGATTTTCGTGGTGACCAACACCGTTGTCGATCTGATCTACACCCTGGTCAATCCGACCGTGCGTCTGGTGGGGGCTCCGTCATGAACTGGATCGCGACCCGCATGACGGCGTTTCTGGGCTCCGATGTCCTCTATCGGTTCCGGCGCGATCCGGTGGCCATGGCGGCCTTCGCGGTGATGGCGGCCTTCGTGCTAGCCGCGATGCTGGCGCCGTGGCTGTCGAGCATGAACCCGCACGACCCGGCGCAGATCGACATCATGAACTCCGAGATCCCGCCGGTCTGGCAGGCTGGGGGCGAGGGAGCCTTCCCTCTGGGGACGGACATCCAGGGCCGGGACATGCTGAGCGCCATTCTCTACGGCCTGCGCATTTCCATCATCATCGGCGTGTTCGCGGTGATGGTGCAGATGACCCTGGGCGTGGTCATCGGCCTGGTCTCGGGCTACATGGGCGGCAAGGTGGACGCCTTCTTCATGCGCCTGGCCGACATCCAGTTGGCCATGTCGACCCTGATGCTGGCGATTGTCGCCCTGGCGGTGTTCAAGGCCGCCTTCGGCGCCGACCTTTACGAGGATCTGGCCATCGTCATGCTGATCCTGGTGATCGGTTTCGCCGAATGGCCCCAGTACGCGCGCACCATCCGGGCCTCGGTCCTGGCCGAGAAGAAGAAGGAATACGTCGACGCCGCCCGCGTCATCGGCCTGTCGGCGCCGGTGATCATGGCCCGGCACATCCTGCCCAACACGCTGTCGCCGCTCCTGGTGATCTCCACCGTGCAGGTGGCCAACGCCATCATCAACGAGGCGGCGCTGTCCTTCCTGGGCCTGGGCATGCCGGTGACCATGCCGTCACTGGGCTCGCTGATCAGCGCCGGCTTCGAGTACATCTTAAGCGGCGCCTGGTGGATCACCACCTTCCCCAGCATCGCGTTGATCAGCCTGATCCTGGCGATCAACCTGCTGGGCGACTGGCTGCGCGACGTGCTGAACCCCAGACTGTTCAAGGGCTAAGGCCATGCCGCTTCTCGACGTCCGCGACCTGCGGGTGGAGTTCCCCACGCGCCATGGCGTGCTGACGGCGTTGCACGACGTCGACTTCACCGTGGACCGGGGCGAGCGCCTGGGCATCGTCGGCGAGTCCGGTGCCGGCAAGAGCGTCGCCGCCTTCGCCATCCTCAATCTGATCAGCCGCCCGGGGCACATCGCCGGCGGCTCGATCCTGTTCGAGGGCCAGAACCTCACCCGTCTGTCCATCCACCAGATGCGCCGGGTGCGCGGCAACCGCATCAGCATGATCTTCCAGGATCCGATGATGACGCTGAACCCGGTGCTGACCATCGGCACCCAGATGGTGGAGACCCTGAAGGCGCATCGCAAGATTGGCGATGCCGAGGCCCGCAGGATCGCCGCCACCCGCCTGGGCGAGGTCAAGATCCCCTCGCCGGACAAGCGCCTCGACTCCTATCCCCACGAACTGTCCGGCGGCATGCGCCAGCGTGTCGTGATCGCCATCGCCCTGTTGACCGAGCCGGCGCTGATCATCGCCGACGAGCCCACCACGGCGCTCGACGTCACCATCCAGGCGGAGATCATGAGCCTCATGCTGGACCTGTGCAAAACCCACGGGGTGGGGCTGATCCTGATCACCCACGACCTGGCCGTGGTCTCCCAGGTCACCCAGCGGGTGGTGGTGCTGTATGCCGGCCGGGTGGTGGAAACCGGCAAGACCGCCCGCGTGGTGCAGGATCCCGTTCACCCCTATACGCGTGGCCTGCTGGCGGCGCTGCCGGGCGAGGGCACGGCGGGCGCGCGGCTGAACCAGATCCGGGGCTCCATGCCGCCCCTGACCGCCGTCCCCGCGGGCTGCCCCTTCCATCCGCGCTGCGACCACGTTCAGGACTCATGCCGGGCCGCCTTGCCGGCGCTGGAGGACCTGGACGGGCACCGGGTGCGCTGTACCCGGGCGCGAGACCTGGCGAGCGGGGTGGCGGCATGACCCCGACCGCCGCGACCACCACAACCATGACCAGCCCAGCGCCGGCCCGTGACCGGGTCCTGGTGGAGGCCCGCGCGATCCGCAAGGTGTTCGATCTGGGCAGCCATTTCCTGGAACGGACCCGGCGCGAGGTGAAGGCGCTCAATGACGTGTCCATCACCATCCGCCGGGGCGAGTCCTTCTGCCTGGTGGGCGAATCCGGGTGCGGCAAGTCCACCCTGGCCCGCGTGATGATGGGGCTTCTGCCGCCCAGTTCGGGGGAGGTCCACTTCGACGGCACCCGCATCGACGGCTTGCGGCACAAGGCCCGCAAGCCCTTCCACCGCCGCATGCAGATGATCTTCCAGAACCCCTACGCCTCGCTCAACCCGCGCCGCACCGTCCAGCAGACCCTGGAGGAGCCGTTGCGGTTCCACCGGCCGGACCTGTCCGACGCCGAGGTCAAGGCCAAGGTGGAGGCGGTCATGGTGTCGGTGGGCAATGACCCGTCCTGGGGGACACGCTACCCGCACGAGTTCTCCGGCGGCCAGCGTCAGCGCATCTCCATCGCCCGGGCGCTGATGGTGGATCCGGAGTTCGTGGTCGCCGACGAGCCCATCTCGGCCCTGGACGTCTCCATTCAGGCGCAGGTGCTGAACGTGATGATGGACGCGCGCGATCAACGCGATCTCACCTACCTGTTCATCACCCATGACCTGTCGGTGGTACGCCACTTTGGGACCCGCGTGGGGGTGATGTACCTGGGGAGCCTGTGCGAACTGGCCGAGACCAAGACCCTGTTCGCCAATCCCCGTCACCCCTACACACGCCTTCTGCTGTCAGCGATCCCACGCGTCAGCACCGAGGAGATGAAACCGCCCGGCCTGCCCGGCGAGGTGCCCTCGGCCATGAATCTGCCCTCGGGCTGCGTGTTCCATGACCGCTGCCCGCTGGCCGAGGCCCGCTGTTCCGTGGACGTGCCCGCGCCGCTGCCTCAGGACGATGGGACCCTGGTGGCCTGCCACGCGGTCGAGGAGGGGCGTGGCTAGGGGGCGCCCGCCCGACACCCCTTCTTCAGGCCGTCGTTCCGTGCGCGAGGGTCTGTCCGACATGCTTGCATGGGGTCAAGAGTGACGCGACCGTGAGGCTGAAACGGTTGCGTAAACTCGCGCGGCCAAGGCGTCCAAAGGGTGTCCCATGGTCAGGTCCAACCGCGTCGCCATCGGTGTCGTCCTCGTCGTCCTGATGGGGGGCCCGTCCGCTCGGGCCGAGGACGCCGGCAACCGCATGGCTGGGACCATGCTGGCCGGTGTCACGATCAGCGCACCGAAGGCACATGGGCTTCCCGTCACCCAGGACGACGCGGCCCGGATCCTCCTGGACGCGAAAAGCCCGGCGTGGCCATCATGGGCAGGCCGTCGCGTTGTTCACGGCGGTGATCGAGCATGATCTCCGACGCGCCTTGGACCGTGCCCAAAACGACGCCTAACGCGTCCGCCGCCTGCGGTCGCGGCCGTGAGGATAGCGGGCGCGTGCCTCGCGGTACTGGATCGCGAGGATGTACGCACGCGCATGATTCCCCTGCCCGTCGGCGCGGGCGTACTCGTCGAGGATCATTTGCCGGATGGCCGGGCCGCCCCAGGGCTGCGCCAGAAACGCGTTGATCTTGCCCATCGCCATGATCAGCGACAGGCCCTCGTGACTGGCCACCACGCCAACATCGTCGTCGGGCGCGTCGCTCATGCTGTAGCAATCGTCCAGGGTGATCATCGTTCCCTCCCTCTGGTCTCCTGGGCGCAACCTGCAAACCGGCGACTGGCCCGGGTGGGAGATACGATGGCGGGGTGGTCGAGGTCGAAACGGTCCGGCATCTCGGGTGCGGTTCCGACCCGCCGACTCTCCACCTTGTCAGACACAGTCTAAGACATTTCGGGTATGACGTAAAGCAATGGCTGGTCATTCCCGACATGCATGGATGAAGACCGTGTCGAGGGTGCGGTCTTGCTCATGGCTCCCTCCCCTCAAACCGTCGAACC
Source organism: Rhodospira sp. (assembly GCA_028277295.1). Lineage (GTDB taxonomy): Bacteria > Pseudomonadota > Alphaproteobacteria > Rhodospirillales > Rhodospirillaceae > Rhodospira. The sequence goes on along the minus strand of JANQGN010000307.1, from coordinate 3,617 downwards.
CATGGCGACCCCCGGGGCGGTGTGCCCCGGGGGTCTGTGTCGTCCCGGCCGGACGGAAACGCTCCGTGTCTGTCCGGAAAGCCCTGACCAGCACCACATTCGGCGTGCGACCCGAAACAAGGCACACAATATATTGCGGTTCCCGGGACTTTCCGGGCGGACTCTCAGCGGTCGACCGTCATGAGCGCACCGGTCGTCACAAAATGCTCCAGTCCGTCGAGGACCCTCCGGAACACCGGATCCGCGTCGGGAATGGACTCCACGATCGCGTTCCCTGCTTGAGAGAGCGCGGTGAAAGTGAGCGTCCAGGTCCCCGTGCAGGTGCCGTTGCCATGGTCGGCTAAGTCAATTTGGAACTGTTGGACCACGTGATTGTCGATGATCCTGAAGAGTTCGAAGTGCTCATTCATATCGAAACGCGTAATGATCCAGAGTCCCGATCCGAGCACGTTACTCTCTGGCGTGGTAAAGATACATCCGGTTTCGGCATAGCCGGTTTCCGTCCAGATCAGATCGGCCGTCCAGCCGTCGATCCAGTCCATTTCGCGCGTGGGACAGAACTGCTTGAACACCACATCGGGCGGAGCGCTGAAGGTCCGCGCCGCCAGCACTTGCTTGCGCTTGAAAGGGGTGTTCCGGGCGAGGAAAACGTCGGCCATCTGTTGGGATCGGCTTGTGTTCATCGTCGTCATCACGAAGGTTCCTTCTTCTTCAGGTTTTGTGTTTAGATGCTAAACACACAGGGGAAAAAAAATAGGATCTTCACGGAACGGCAGGGTTGGCGAGGATCGCGACCCGAACTCCTCCCCCGGTCACGGGGGAGTCCCCGTCAACGCCTCCCCCACGTGTGGGGAAGGTTGGGAGGGGGTTCGAGCCATGGCACGCCCCATTCATGGGGTCGGCATCCATCCCCACCCCGACCCTCCCCTTGGAAAGGGCAGGGAGTCCGGGCACCGCGTTGGGCCAAGGGTGACCACCCCGGAACTCCGTGATGAACAAGAAAACAAGGTCACGGGAGTGCCTCGGAACCTGTCCGGAACGTCTCGAATACCGCAATGCATTTTGTATCGCTCCCGGATCAGCATGCCGAATGTAATGTTTTTCAGAGCTTTCCGGACAAACACTCCAGGAAGGTGCGAAGCCTCGTCAGGAAGCCGGTGACAGCTTGGTATTCCTCCGGGGAGAGTGCCTCGACATAATCGGCGATGTCTTTCCATTGTGTCGCGGTCTGCCGGTGGAAGGTCTTCAGGGCCTGGTAGCCCGAGTGTGTCAACACAACGCGCAGTTCGTTGTTCGCCGAGCCGCCTTCCTTTCTGATGACGCCCTTTTTTACCAACCGTGTCATCGTCTGGGACACCGCGCCCTTGGTGATCCCAAGGCGTTGGGCCAGGCCCGTCGCGTTGCCTCCGGGATCAAAGGCAACGGCCTTCATGAGATGGATTTCCGACGCGTGAAGCTTCACGTCGCCGTGATGAAGAACGAAGTCTCGCTCCACGGCCACGAAGGCGCCGCCCAGGCTCTGGATCCGCTCCAGAAGGTGTCGATCGTCCGCTCTCATGGGGGCAGTATTTAGCTGCTAAACACAGGTTGTCAAGCGTGAGCACGCGGTTTCAGAACGCAAGCGCGGTCCGAGCGGACGTCGCCGCCGCCGCCGCCCCCGCGCGGACCGCAAGATCCGTCTAGCCCGCCCCACCGTGATCCGTTAAGGTGCCCGCCATGACGCAGCAGACCTCCGATCCGTCCGCCGCCGGCGCTTCCCAGGCCGGTTCGGACACAACGCATTTCGGGTATCGCACTGTGCACCGCGCGGAAAAGGCGGGCATGGTGCGCGACGTGTTCGATTCCGTCGCCAGCCGCTACGATCTCATGAACGACCTGATGAGCGGGGGAATCCATCGCCTGTGGAAGGATTCGTTCGTGGCGCAGGTGGCGCCGCGCCCGGGCATGACCTGCCTGGACGTGGGGGGCGGCACCGGCGACATTGCCTTCCGCATCCTGGAGCGCATGGAGAGCCGCGCCCGGGCCGATGCCCGCCGGAACGCCCCGCTGGACGATGCCGGGTACAGCCTGCCGGACGAGGATGAAGAGGCCCGCGCCCTGGCCGGCCTGCCGGGCGGGGGCCGGGTGATGGTCTGCGACATCAACGCCGAGATGATCACCGTCGGTCGCGACCGGGCCATGGATCGCGGGTATGTCCGGGGCCTCGACTGGCTGGTGGGCGACGCCGAAAAGCTGCCGGTGGCCGACTCCAGCGTGGACGTCTACACCATTGCCTTCTGCCTGCGAAACGTCACCAACATCGACGCCGCCCTGGCCGAGGCGCGCCGCGTGCTCAAGCCTGGCGGCCGCTTCTTCTGCCTGGAGTTCAGCAAGGTGGTCGTGCCCATGCTCGATCGTCTGTACGACACCTATTCGTTCTCGGTCCTGCCCAATCTGGGCCGCTTCGTGGCCGGCAACAAGGACGCCTACCAGTACCTGGCCGAGAGCATTCGCCGCTTTCCGCCACAACAGGACCTGTGTCGGCGCATGGCCGAGGCAGGGTTGCGGCGCCCGCGCCACCGCAATCTTTCCGGCGGAATCGCCGCCATCCATTCGGCCTGGCGCCTGTGATCCGATGACCGGCCGGCCCCGCGCGCCGGCCTTGCCTCAGCCCAAGGACCCGGTCATGACCCAGGACCGCCCGCCACATGCGGCAGGACCCGCGCCCCGGTGATGACACCCCGCCTTCTTCGCAATCTTTCCCGACTCTGGGTCATCGCGCGCGTCATGGCACGCCACGACGCCCTCTTCCTGCTGGACAAGGTGGGGGTGGCCGCACCCGTCGTCGGTGCCGCGCGCCTGGTCTCGCGGCGGGGCGCGCCCGGCCGTCCCGGGCAACGGCTGGCCCGCGCGCTGACCGAACTGGGGCCGACGGCCATCAAGTTCGGACAGGCGCTGTCCATCCGCACCGACCTGTTGGGCGAGGAGGTCGCCACCGACCTGACCGAGCTTCAGGACCAGTTGCCGCCGTTCTCCTTTGACGAGGTGCGGCGCATCATCGAGTCTGAACTCGATCGGCCGCTGGAGGAGGCGTTTCTCCATTTCGAACCCGAGCCGGTGGCCGCCGCCTCCATCGCCCAGGTGCATTTCGCCATCACGCCGCCGGACGAGCGCTACCCGGAGGGCCGCAAGGTGGCCGTCAAGGTGCTGCGCCCGGGCGTGGACGAGGCCTTCCGCCGTGACCTGGCCCTGATGGACTGGCTCGCCGACCTGGCGGAAACCACCCAGCCGGCGCTGCGCCGCCTCAAGCCCTCCGAGACCGTGCGCACCTTCGAGGCGTCGGTGCACATGGAGATGGACCTCCGCTTCGAGGCCGCCGCCGCCAGCGAGATGGCCGAGAACTTCGTCGGTGACGAGACCTTCCGCGTGCCCGACGTGGACTGGACTCGCACCGCCCAGCGGGTCATGACGCTGGAGCGCATCGTCGGCATTCCCGTGGACGAGACCGATCGCCTGGTGGCGGCCGGCCTGGACCCACTGGAGGTCATCCGCCGCGCCGCCAACGCCTTCTTCAACATGGTGTTCCGCGACGGCTTCTTTCATGCCGACATGCACCCCGGCAACCTGTTCGTCGAGCC
>JANQGN010000158.1 GCA_028277295.1 Rhodospira sp. | reverse complement strand
CCACGGTTGGCCAGCGGCCCCCATATTCGCAGGGCGGTGGCGAAGTCTCCGCGCTGCGCGGCCGCCAAGCCCTCATCGAAGGGGCGGGCGCGGGCCTCCCCGCTCATCGACCCAATCATCACACTCAGGACCAGCGGTATGGCCCAGAGGATCCGTGCCCTCATCATGTTCAAGCCTCCTGCCTGACGTCGCGCGCGCCGCCTTTGGCGGATGGACATGACGCACACCCCGTATGGCAATGGCCCGGCGGCCCAGGCACGCGCCTGATAAGTATATATACATGACCGGCCGAAATGAACCACCGTCTCCATCCGACAGCGGCCGTTCTCAGTCTCGGTCCGGACGGGCTCTACAGGGCGTCGCGCACATCCCGGGCGGTGTCGGAAATGACGGCGCCCCCCTTTTGAATGTCCCGGCCCACCCCTTCCACGGTGGAGCAGGCCGTCACGGTCAAGGCGACGAGTGCAACGATCAGCAAGCGGGCCAAGACACTCTCCCATCATCGACGGCCGGCGGACAAAAAAAGATCGCCCTCTTCGTCGGCCGGCATCAGGCAAACACGTCGAAGCGGACCCCGACAGGTCCGGATCAGGGATCAAGACTATGGGACCATACCGCGCCCAAGTCACCACGGCGGCGGCGAAGCCCCACCCGGCGGCAACACCCAGCGCCATCCGCGTGAGTCCGCCTCGGCTCGGAGGGGCTCGCGCTGATCGACTCCGACGGCCGGCAAGCGTGCGCGGCACGGCGTGACGGCCGTCTGGGTCGGTGCACACGAGGCGCTCGGCGACCAGTGGCCGCCCTCACCCCTCCAATGGCAACCGGTCGAGCGATGGCATCTGACCATCAGCGGCCGCACCCGGATCGCCGGCGTCGTCGCGCGCCCCGGCAATGTGGGTATCGCATCCTGGACATCGACAGTCGGCCGACCCAAGGCCAGCGTCGGTCTCCACACGCCAGGGCGTATCGCTCCTGACGGCCATCAGCGGCAAACAGACCGTGGCCCGGGTCCCTTGCCCCGGCGCGCTCTCCAAAACGAGCGTGCCGCCGTGCAGTTCAACGAAGGCCCGTGACAACGGCAGGCCCAGGCCGACACCCTCGTAGCGCCGCTGCATCGCCCCTTCGAGCCGGTGAAACGGCTTCAGCACCTTGGGGATGAAGGCGGGATCCATGCCTATCCCGGTATCGGTGACAATGATGCGCAATCCATGCGCGCAATCCATGTCGGACGCCGGACAGTCACAGGACAACGTCACCAGGCCGCCGCGTGGGGTGAACTTGACCGCGTTGCTCAGAAGGTTCAGGAGCACCTGTTTCAGCCGCCGCGCGTCACCGGGAATGGTGATGCGCCGCGCCCCCGGGCAAACGTCGAGTTTCAGGGCCACGCCGGCGGCCTCGGCCCGATGGGTGATCAGCCCTGCCGCGCTGGTCATCAGGGCATGCACCGCGACCGGCTCCCGGTCCATGGTCAACGTGCCGGCCTCGATGCAGGAAACGTCGAGGATATCGTCGATGATGCGCAGCAAGTGCTGTCCCGAGTCGCGGATGTCGCCGAGATATTCCCGATACTGCGTCGACCCCAGGGGACCAAAGGTCTCGGCGGCGATCATCTCTGAGAAGCCGATGATGGCGTTCAGCGGTGTGCGCAGTTCATGACTCATATTGGCCAGGAACTCGCTTTTCGCCCGGTTCGCCAGTTCGGCGGCGTTGCGCGCGGCGCGCAAGCCCTCGGCGATCCGCCGCGAACGGGTGATATCGCCCACCGAGCCCACCAGGCGCACCGTCCGACCGGAGGGGTCGCGCACGGCGATGGCCCGGTGACGCACCCATCGCGCGCCGCCATCCGCCGCCGGCACGGCCAGGCGCGCCTCATGCTGAAGATGGGGTTCGGGATCGGTGAGCGCGGTCTCCAGGGCGGCCGCGTAGTCCACCCGGTCCTCCACATGGATCACCCGCATCCAGTCGCCCAGGGTGCGCAGGCCCTCCGGCGACACGCCCATCACCGCGCGCAGGCGTTCCCCGGTGACAATGCGGTCGGTTACCGGGTCCCAGTCAACGATGGCTTCGCTGGTGCCCTCCATGGCCAGGGCGAGGCGCTGCTCGCTATCGCGCAATGCCTGCTCGGCCTGCTTTCGGGCCGAGATATCGCGCACCACGCCCGTGAACAGGTGGTCACCGCCCTCGCGCACCTCACTCAGCGACAACTCCATGGGAAAAGTGGAGCCATCCTTGCGCCGGCCGCGAACCTCCCGCCCCTGGCCCATCACCCGGGCGCGTCCGCTCTGGACGTAGGCGTCCACATACCCCTGGTGGTGGCAGGCGTCGGACTCGGGCATCAGCATGCTCACCGGGCGGCCGATCGCCTCCTCGGCGCGGTAGCCGAACAGCCGTTCGGCGGCCAGATTGAAGGTCTGCACAACCCCTTTGGTGTCGATGACGATGATTCCGTCCAGCACCGTGTCGAGAATGTTGTTTAGACGCCGCTCACGGTTTGCCACGGTGGTGTCGGCGCGTTTGTTGGCGGTGATGTCGACAAGGGTCACGAGGCGCCCGCCGCCACGCAGGGCGCGGACGTGAATCCGGCGCCATTCGCCCGACCCTACGTGCAAATCGACGGGACCATCCGTGTCACCGGCCGAGTCCTCATGCGTGGACTCCTCATGCCCGCCCAGGCGCCGGGTCAACCACGCCTTGGGATCCCCGTCCGGGACGCAGGCGGGGCACCGGGTGGCCATCGCCTCCATAAGGGCATGAAACGCAACACCAGGGCGCAGCAGATCACTCAGATCGGACGCCAAGCGCCGCGCCGGCGCGTTGCAAAGCACCAGCACATCTTCGGCGTCAAACAGCAATACGCCCTCGGCCAGAGCGTCGGCGGCATCGCACATCATCTGCCCGACGATCCCGACCCGATCGCCGCACCGCGCCGCATCGCTCGACGCGCCCGGACCAATCCCGTCGTTCGACACCCCGGTTTCGGATTGGACTGGGGCAGTCTGCTCGCGCACCATCCGCCTCTCCTGCCCGCCTCGTCCGCCGGGTTCCGTCCGTCGGCGATACAGCACCGGGCGCGCCAGGGCACCTTGATGGGTGTCTTGGTCGAAGGCGGGCCAAGACACCGTCATTTGTCCATTTATCCCGGCACGACACACGCGTCAGACTGTGTTCGCGGACACGAAACCGATCATAAACTTAATAAAAAGGAAGTCAAACCGATCTCATTCAACCTAGGGCTCCGAACGCGGATGACCGATCCGTAAGGGTCCCGCACCCCGAGGGAGAGCCTTCTCGCCTCAAAGGCGGATTAGGTCACAAACTTCAATTATTCGTGGATTCGCCTTGACGAGGTTCTCATGTCCATCGGTGCGATGAACAGGGTCTTTGTCATGCCGCGATAGGACGCATCGACCCGAACGACCTGTTGGGGTCGATGGCCGGATCCCCATCGAAAGGCCCGCCCGTCCCGGCGGGCCTATGGTGATCGATCGCCTCTCGGCGTTCAGTGCCCCGTCCGCCGCCTCGGGGGTGGTTGCCAGACATCATCAAAATGGTCTAGCTAAAAGGAGGAATCCCCCCTGCCCAGACGCGCCTAACCGTTCCCTGGCCCGAGACGCCCCACCGCCTCGGATCCCCGGTCCGCAGTGGCCCTTTAGGACAGCAGAGGTTCCCGATGAGCACGACCCGCCGTCCCTACACCGCCGAACGGCGCCGCGGCCCGCGCCGGGCGGAGGCCACCGCCCCCGGGGATGCCCCGCCGGACGATAGCCAGACCGAGATCCTCGAGGCCATCGCCGGTCTCTCCACTCGGCTGGAGGCGCTGGAATCGCGCCTGCCCGAGCCGGCCGCGCAGACGCCCGAGACCATCCCCGAGCCCGATCCTCGGCCCGACCCCTTGTCCGATCCGGTGGAGCTGCAGCGGCATAAGGACGAGGTCAAGCTATTGCGGATGGAGATCACCGCCCTGGCGCGGTGCATCGAGGAAACCAAGACGGAAATCACCAAGCTGCGCGACCAGCGCGCGGAAGGCGATCGCCTCACCGCCGTCACCCATGAACTGGATGCCATCGTTGGCGCCACCGAATCCGCCACCAACGGCATCATGGATATCGTGGAAGCGGTGACCTCGATGGTGTCCGAAATCCAGTCACAGGAAAAAGACAGTTACATTCGACAACTGGCGGACGACATCCAGGACAAGCTCATGAACGTCTATGAGCATTGCAACTTCCAGGATCTGACCGGTCAGCGCATTACCAAGGTGGTCAACACGATGAAGTTCATCGAGGAGCGCATTGACCACATGATGGACATCTGGGGCCGCGACGGCTTCCTGATGTCGGCGGAGGAAGAGTGGCTGGAGCGCCGCGCGGAGGAAGAAAAGCGTCTGCTCAACGGTCCGCAGATCGGTCAGAAGGGAATCAGCCAGGACGAGATCGACGCCCTGTTCGACTGACCCAAGGGGCGGCGATCCGGCCGGTTCGGGACCGGCCCAGCGCCCACTGGATCGGCGGGCGTGCCCATGTCGGGCGCGCGGCCCGTGATCCTTGCCGTCAGCCCCTCCGGTAGGGTGCGCTCGCGCCGTCAGGCGCGGCGCACCATCCCACCGCAAAACGGTGCGCCGCCGGCCGCTCACCCGGCCGTCGAGCACACCCCACGCGCTGCCAGGGCAACAGGCTCAGGTTAACAAGGGCAGGGGTCACGGGACTCCGATGGGGCTCCTTCGCACCTTTCAGGTGCTCAGGATGAGGATTGTCCATTTAAAACAACCTCATCCTGAGAGCCCGTCCGGAAAGTCTCGGGGACCGCAATATGTTGTGTGCCCTTGCCCGAATCGCACGCCGTATGTAGTGCTTTGCAAGGCTTTCCGGACAGACACTGAGGAAGGGAAGCGACCGAAGGATCTCCATCGCGTGCGCCGGTCCTCTCGGAAGGCGCTTCTTAAACGATCGTCCATCCGCGTTCGGAGCCCTGGGACCTGCTGCTGCGGCCTTGCATCCACGCCCCCGGCGGGGCCATAGTCCCGCGCTGGAGTCCTGGCCCCCGGGACGCCGACCGGGCGCTTGCCCGGCTCCCCCTCGTCTTCAGTCATCAAGGAAAGCCGTCTGTCCATGATCGCCGCCAGCCGTGTCCGTCCTTGGCGTGCCGGGCGCTTCCGTCTGCCGCCCTGCCCCGCCCCGACCGTTTCCGCTCCCGGCGCCGTCCGGATGCCCCGTCGGGGAGAACGCTGACCATGGCCAAGGCCTTTCCCTTCTCGGCCATCGTTGGCCAGGACGACATGAAGCTGTCCCTTCTGATCGCCGCCGTCGACCAGAGCGTGGGCGGCGTGATGGTGTTCGGCGACCGGGGCACCGGCAAGTCCACCGCCGTGCGCGCGCTGGCGGCGCTTCTGCCGCCCATGCGGCGCATCAAGGACTGCCGCTACAACAGCGACCCGGTCAGGGACGAGGCTTTTCACCGTGCCTTGAATGACCTGGAGACCGACGCGCCGCTGGACGACGAGGACGTGGCCGTTCCCGTGATCGACCTGCCCCTCGGCGCCACCGAGGACAGGGTGGTCGGCGCCCTCGACCTGGAGCGGGCGCTCACCCAGGGCGAGAAGGCATTCGAGCCCGGCCTGCTGGCCCGCGCCCATCGCGGCTTCCTGTACATTGACGAGGTAAACCTTCTCGAAGACCACCTTGTCGACCTGCTGCTGGACGTGGCGGCCTCGGGCGAGAACGTGGTGGAGCGCGAGGGACTCAGCGTGCGCCACCCCGCCAAGTTCGTGCTGGTCGGCAGCGGCAACCCCGAGGAAGGCGAGTTGCGCCCGCAGTTGCTGGACCGCTTCGGCCTGTCGGTGGAGGTCACCACGCCCAAGGACCTGGGCGTGCGGGTGGAGGTGGTGCGCCGCCGCGATGCCTTCGAGCGCGACCCGGCCGGCTTCCTGGCCAACTGGGCCGAGCGCGAGGCCGGCGAGGCCATCCGCATCCGCGAGGGCCGCGAGCGCCTGACAGACGTCGAGGTCCCCACGGCCATCGTCGAGACCACCGCCAAGCTGTGCCTGACCCTGGGCACCGACGGCCTGCGCGGCGAACTGGTGCTGATCCGCGCCGCCCGCGCCCTGGCCGCCCTGGAGGGAGACGTGGAGGTGGACGAGGGCCATGTCCGCCGGGTGGCGCCGATGGCGCTCCGCCATCGCCTGCGCCGCGATCCTCTGGACGAGTCCGGCTCCACGGTGCGCGTCCTGCGCGCCATAGAGGAGGTGTTGGGCCCGGCATGACGACCACGGCGGCAAGTCCCCGCTCGCCGGGGCCGGCGCCGGCCGCGCCGATGACGGCGGCGGCGGCGGAGACGGCACAGGAGGGACCGGCGGTCGATCCCTGGACCGACGCCGCCCTGGTGGCCGCCCTGGTGGCGGTCGATCCGGTCGGCTGCGGCGGCGTGGCCATCCGCGCCATGCCCGGGCCGGCGCGCGACGCCTGGATAGCCCTGTTCCGCGACCTGCTGCCCGAGGGCACACCCTGGCGCCGGGTGCCGCTGCATGTGTCCGACGAGCGCCTGCTGGGCGGCCTGGACCTGACCGCCACCCTGCATGCCGGCCGCCCGGTGGCCGAGCAGGGCATCCTGGTGGAGGCCGACGGCGGCATTGTCATCCTGGCCATGGCCGAGCGCGTGACCCCGGCGGTGGCCGCCAAGGTGGGCATGGTCATCGACCA
>JANQGN010000058.1 GCA_028277295.1 Rhodospira sp. | reverse complement strand
CGTTCAAGTGCAAGACAGGACCAGATCAATGCGCATGGGTGCCTTGAGGCCCTTGGCCAGGCAGCGTTCGGCCAGTGAGATGGATCGTGACGGGGAGGGTCGCGCGGCCCGCTTCGGAACCCCGGGAGACTCCGGTCGGGCGGAAGCGTCCGGGCGGGCGTCGGCCCGACACGATGCCGCGGCCTTCGCTGGCACACGGGAGCCGAGTCTGGTCGAGGTGCTGAATGACCCCATCGTGCGATCCGTGATGACCCGCGATGGCGTGCCCATGGACTCGCTTCAGGGGCTGTTGCGCAGGATTGGGCGTGGCCTGTCCTGACCGGGTCATGGGTCCGGCCGACTCCGAACGACTCCGAACCATGGTGTGGTCCCAGAGCCCCGGCAGCGCGACGCGGCAAGGGCGTCGCCGGCGGGTCCCAGGCGGGCGAATCGGTCCGTCCGCCACCGCGATCGATGGCGGCGCGGCGCGCGGCGGGGTCCGGCCCGATGGGTGGGCTTGGCTCCGGCATTTGGGGACGGTATCAGTGGAGGTGCGGGGTGGGACCGCCGAGGGTCAGGGTGTCGGTGTGAACCAGCCCATCCCGCGGCGTTGAAGGGCGGGGGGTCGGACGTCAATGTCTGCGGTGGACGCCGACGATACGGGGGACGAAACCCTCCTGCTCGCCGACGACGGCGACGACGCCCATGGCGACACCAGGCACCGCTCCGCCCCCGAGGCCGTGCGCGAGGCGACGGATCCGGGCCGCGATCCGCCGCCCTGGCGTATCCTGGTGGTCGACGATGACCCAGAAGTACACGCCATCACCCGCGCGGTGCTGGGGGCGGTGACCTACCAGGACCGGCCGCTGTCCATCATCGATGCCTCCACCGCCGCCGAGGCCATGGACGTCCTGCGCGACCAGCGGGACATCGCCCTGATGTTCCTCGACGTGGTGATGGAGACGGAAGACGCCGGGCTGCGTCTGGTGCGCCACGTGCGACAGGACCTGGGCAACGCCGCCATGCGCATCATCCTGCGCACGGGCCAGCCAGGCCAGGCGCCGGGGCGCGAGATTATCACGCAATACGATATCAACGACTACAAGACCAAGACGGACCTGACGGCGCAACACCTGTTCATCGCCACCGTCGCGGCGCTGCGGGCCTATGTCGACGTCCGCGCCCTGGAGCAAAGCCGCGAAGCCTTGCGGCGCGCCAACCAGACCCTGGAACACCGGGTGGCGGAGCGGACGCGGGCGCTGGAGCATGCCAACCGGGCCAAGTCGGACCACCTGGCGATCATGAGCCACGAGATCCGAACGGCTCTGAATGGCATTCTGGGGATGTCGCAGCTTTTGCTGGTGGGGCGTCTGACCCCGGCGCAACACGATCAGGCCGAGACCATCCATGCGTCCGCCGACGCCTTGCTGGCCATCATCAACGATATCCTGGACTTCTCCAAGCTGGAGGCCGGGCGGATGGACCTGGAGGCGCTGGATTTCGAGCCGCGCCGCCTTGCGCGAAGCGTCGTCACCTTCATGCGGTCGCGGGCCACCGACAAGACCCTGACCCTGACGACGGAGATCGCCGATGCCGTGCCAGGGGCCGTGCGCGGCGATCCCGGCCGATGGCGGCAGGTGCTGCTCAATCTGATGTCCAACGCCATCAAATTCACCGAGCATGGCACGGTCACCCTGTCGCTGGATGTGGTGGAGGACTTGGGCGACCGGGTTCGCTTGCGGTGCGCGGTTGCTGATACCGGCATCGGCATCTCGGACCAGGCGCGCGCGCGCCTGTTCCAGGACTTCGCGCAGGCGGACCGCAGCATCGCCCGGCGTTTCGGGGGCTCCGGCCTGGGGTTGGCGATTTGCCGGCGGCTTGTCGATTTGATGGGCGGGCGCATCGGTGTCGACAGCGTCCTCGGCCAGGGGTCAACTTTCTGGTTCGAGGTGTCCTTGCCGCGCGGGACCGTCCCGGCGCGCGCGGCCGCGTCGGCCACCCTCGGGGCCATGATCGACGGGCGCCGCACGACCGCTCTGCGGGTGCTGGTCGCCGAGGACAATCCGGTCAACCAGAAGGTCACCACGCTGATGCTGGAACGGCTCGGGCATCGGCCGACGGTGGTCACCACCGGGATCGAGGCGGTCACGCGGGTCGCGGAGGGCGGTTTCGACCTTCTGTTGACAGACCTGCGCATGCCGATCATGGGGGGACTGGAGGCGGCGCGCCGGATCCGCGCCCTTCCCGGACCGGCCGGGCGCTTGCCGATCATCGCGCTCAGCGCAAGCCAGTTGGCCGGCAACGAACAGCAGTGTCTCGCCGCCGGAATGGACGGATTCGTCGCCAAGCCGGTGCGGCTTGAGGCGTTGTTCGCGACCCTGGCGCCTTATGCCGAGGTCTCGCCCGGCGCGGGCGAGGCCACCGCTGTCGAGCGCGCGCCGTTGGGTCCGGAGCCCGAGGGTGACGACAGGGTGCTTGCTTCCGAGGTTCTGGCGTGCCTGACCGACGCCCTCGGTCAGGCTGGGGTGAGGCGCATGCTGTCGGCGTTCCGCCGCGACGCCGGGCAGCGTGTGACGGCTGTCGGGGCGGCGCTGGTCCGGGGCGACCTGGAGACCGTCGGCGGCGAAGCCCATGACCTGAAGTCGACCGCCGGCAACTTCGGCCTGCATGCCCTGGCGGGCGTCGCGGCGGCGCTCGAACGGGCCGCCCGCGCCGGCCAGGTTGACGAGGCGACCAGCCTGGCGGCCGCGTTGCCGGCCCATTTCCACGCCGCCCTTGATGCCATCGGCCCGCGCGGAGAGGGCGCCATGGTGACCGCCGGAGATGCCGAGGGCGCCGTCGATCCCTCGGCGACCGGCGCGCCGGGCCTCGGGTGATGGGGCGTCAGGGCTGATCCCCGCCGCACGGCGCAAGACGCCGCGTGTCTCGGCGGGGGCGGAGCGGTCGCGGCCGTCATCAATTCTTCCTTGGAGTCTCGGGGCAACCTTCCCTAGAGCATGTTGCGCGATTTCTGAATCGCCCAACATGCTCTAACAATTTGTTTTTCAAGCAAATCGTCCCCAAAAGATCGTCCAGGGCGATCTGTGCCAGATCGCTCGGGATTTGCTCTGAGAGTCTGATGTTGACGCAAATCGTCGTCGCGATCCGTGCCTGATCGCTCGGGATTTTCTCTAGAATCCGAGGGTCGCGCGCGTTTCCGCCTCCAGCGCGCGGCGCAGCATCACGGCATCCGCGCTCTCGTCGATGTCCACGTCTGCCCAGCGCACCACCCGTCCCTTGGCGATGGCCCGGCGCAGGGTCACGCCGTGCGTCAGGCCGATGGGCAGCGCGCCGTCCTCCAGCGAGCGCCGCGCCGTGGTGAGCCGGCCCCACACCGTGAAGCCTCCCTCGCCATCCAGCGTCCGGCCGGCCTCAAGGTCGGCCTTGGCGACCGCCACCACATCGGCGGCGAAGCTCATGGGCGTGCCGGTGGGCTCGTGGCGCAACGCCGCCGACAGGATGGACACGTTCAATTCCAGGCCGATCAGGTGGAACGGTTTGTACATGGCGGCGAGTCGGCCGCTGGCATCGGTCGCCAGGCCGTACTGCCGGAAACAGGCGGCCACGTAGTTGGTGGGCGCCTCCAGGGTCACATAGACGCCCCAGCGCAGGTCCCGGAACACGGGGCGACCGTCCCGTTCCAGGGAGGAGACCACCTCCACCGTGCCGGTCTCGGTCAGCTGTCCGCCCTCGGAGCGCGGGCGCAGCACGTGCGGCAGATCATCGACACCGCACGGCGGGAAGCCCAGGCCGCCCGGCGGCGGCGCGAGGCCGGTGGCATTGGCCACCGTGGCCATTTCGATGGCCGACTTGGTGCCATCCAGGAAGCTATTGAACATGCGCGGGTTCATGCCGGCGGCGGCAGCCTGCTCGGCGGTCATGCCATAGTGGTCCCACACCGTATCCGGGGTGGAGTCATGATAGGACGGGAGATACTTGGTGCCCTTGCCCGCCGCCGTGACCCGAAAGCCGCAGGCGCGCGCCCAATCGACAAGATCGCAGATCAGCGCTGGCTGGTCGCCATAGGCCATGGAATGCACCACGCCGGCGGCCGCGGCCTCGCGCGCCAGCGCTGGCCCCACCAGGGCGTCGGCCTCCACGTTGACCATGATCACATGCTTGCCCGCCCGATGGGCGGCGCGGGCATGGCGCACGCCGGCCGCAGGGTCGCCGGTGGCCTCCACCACCACCTCCACATCGTCTGCCGCCACCGCCGCCAGCGCGTCGTCGCCGATCCGGGTCTCGGCGATCCGCGTCTCGGACCATCCGACGCCCAGGCAGGCATCGCGCGCCCGCTGGGGATTCAAGTCGGCGATGGCCACCACCCTCACGCCCTGGCTGCCGACAGCCTGGGCGAGGAACATGGCGCCGAACTTCCCGGCCCCGATCAGGGCCACACGCACAGGACCACCGCCCTCGGCGAGGCGGCGTTGCATCAAGCTGGTCAAGCCCACGAAGAATCCTCCCGTCTTGTTGTCCGGCGCTATCGCGAGGCGCCGTGCCGAGCGAGTGTTCCTCAGCCGGCCCAAGGGAATCAAGTCGATGGCGTGGCACGCCGGGTGGCGCGCTTCGTCCTTCGCGGGCGCGGAAGTCCCGTGCTATAAGCGGTCCAGTCCGTGCGGTCCCGTATCGGCCGGCGCCCTCGGGCGCGGCCCCTCCCCTCCGGGGGGCGGACCTGTCACGGGTGCTGGCGGCCAGTCTTGATGACCGCCGGGAGGAGATTGGACACGGTGAGAACAGCGAAGCCGCGAACCCAAGCCCGGCAAGGCGCTTGCCTGGCGCTTGCAGGGACAAGCCCACGCGGCCGGAACACACGGAGGAGACCGAATGACCCCGCGCACCATCCTGGTCCATGTCGACGAAACCGATGCCTGGCGCATCCGCCTGGACGCCGCCCGCACGATCCTGGGCGATGACGCCGCCGCCGGGCATGTGCTTGGCATCGGCGGGGTCGTGGACGCCAACGAGGGGCATCCGTACTCGCGGCAGGTCTCCGGCGAGTTCCTGGCCCGGGTCGACGGCCTGGAAGCCCCGTTTCGGGCGGCATGCGAGGAGCGCGGCCTGTCATGCAGCTGGCATGCCATCCGGGGCGCCGATGCCCACCTGGTGGCCAGCCAGTTGGCCGCCAACTTGCAGACCGTGGACCTCGGCATCGTCTCCCAGCAACGCCAGGACGACGCCGGTCGCACCATCCCCAACGAGGTGATCGAGCAGATCGCCGCTGGCGGCGGCCGCCCGTTGCTGGTGCTGCCCTACATCACCACCCAGTTCACCATGCCCCGGCGGGCGGTGGTGACCCTGGACGAGGACAGCGCCGGTGCCCGCGCCCTGGCCGATGCCGTGGGATTCATGGGCCGGTGCGACGTGGTCACCCTGCTGGCCATCGGCCGCGACCCGGTGGCCCTGAACTGGCGGTGGGAGGCCCATCGCGATGCCCTCGGGCGCCATGGCATCAAGGCGGACATCGAACACGAGGCGCCGGTGGACATCCCCGTGTCCGAGCTGATCCTGTCGCGGTGCGCCGATCTGGCCGCGGAGATGCTGGCCATGGGCGCGCATGTGCAGCCGGAGGGCTCCTTGTTGCGGCGCAGCACGGTGACGCGGGCGATTCTGCCCGGGCTCACCCTGCCCATGCTGTTGTCGCGGTAGGCACGTCATCCTGAAAGCCGGCCATCGCCCGTGCCTCGGCGGGGGTAAGGCCGGTCTGGCGCAACGCCCGCAGACTGCGGGCGTTGTCGCGCTTGGCCAGGCGCTGGCCGCGCTCGTCGGTCAGCAGGTCGTGGTGATGCCACGCGGGAACCGGCAATTCCAACAGGGCTTGCAACAGCCGGTGGACGTGACTGGCCTCGAACAGGTCACGGCCCCGGGTCACCAGGGTGACGCCCTGGGCGGCGTCATCGAGGGTCACCGCCAGGTGATAGCTGGTGGGCACGTCCTTACGCGCCAACACAACGTCCCCGAACCGCTGGGGCGCGGCCTCCTGCCATCCTCGGGCGCGGTCATGCCAGGGAAGCGGGCCGGCGGCCCGTGCCCGGGCCAGGGCCGCCGCCATGTCCAGACGCAGGGCATGGGGCCGCCCCTCGGCCAGCCGCGTTGCCCGCGTGGTCCTGTCCAGGCGGCGGCAGGTGCCCGGATAGTGTGGCCCATCCGGGCCGTGGGGCGCCGAGGGGCTGGCGGCGATCTCGGCCTGAATCTCGGCGCGCGTGCAGAAGCACGGGTAGAGCAATCCCATCGCCTCCAGCCGATCCAGCGCCGCGCGATGCGTGTCCAGGTGCTCCCCCTGGCGGCGCACCGGGGTCTCCCAGGACAGGCCCAGCCAGGCTAGGTCTTCCAGGATGGCGGCCTCATGGGCGGGCCGGCATCGCCCCTGGTCGATATCCTCGATGCGCAGCAGAAAGCGCCCCCCGGCCACTCGCGCCGCCCGAAAGGCGAACAGGGCCGCGTGAGCATGCCCCAGGTGCAACAGGCCGGTGGGACTGGGCGCGAAACGGGTAACCGTTCGAGGCGGCGCCGCCGGCGCGGTCCGTGTCGCTGCGGCGCTGCAATGATTTTGACAAACCGTCATGAAATCTTGATATTGTCGTGGGCGGCTTTCCTGTAGAAGCTACCACATCTAGTGGCGTTCGTCGCCCGTAGGGTCCATGCCGTCGACATTCGACCTGTCGTGCGAATAGCGGCGCGTGACGATCCCGGCTCGGTCGCGGGCGGGGTCAGCCAGACCATACGGGTCCCGGCTTGGGGGTTGTCGTGGAAGGTGTTCCACCACACGCACCGGCCCTGGTCCTGAACGCGGACTACCGGCCGTTGAGTTATTTTCCGCT
>JANQGN010000011.1 GCA_028277295.1 Rhodospira sp. | reverse complement strand
AAGCACCGCCTGGCCGATGGTGTCGCGCCCCACCTACCTGGGCGGGCTGGGCTTCGGCTATAAGTGGAACATGGGCTGGATGAACGACACGCTGAAGTACATCAGCGAGGATCCTGTTCATCGCCGGTATTATCACAATGACCTGACCTTCAGTCTCATCTACGCGTTCAACGAGAATTTTGTGCTACCGCTGTCCCATGACGAAGTGGTGCACGGCAAGCGCTCGATTCTTGGCCGCATGCCCGGTGACTGCTGGCAGCAGTTCGCCAACATGCGCGCCTACCTGGCCTACATGTGGACTCACCCCGGCAAGAAACTTCTGTTCATGGGCTCCGAGTTCGCCCAGGGCCGGGAGTGGAACTACCGCACCAGCCTGGACTGGCACCTACTGGAAACCGGCTGGCACCGCCAGATCCAGGACCTGGTGCGCGACCTCAACCACCTTTATCGAGACACGCCGGCCATGCACCGGCATGATTGCGAGGGTGAGGGCTTCGCCTGGATCGACTGCAACGACCATACGCACAGCGTGCTCGCCTTCATGCGCCGGGAAAGCGCCGACGCGGATGCGCCGTTCTTGCTGGTTGTTTGCAACTACACCCCGGTCGTGCGCGAGACCTACCGCATCGGCGCCCCGCGCGCCGGCTGGTACACCGAGATCCTGAACACCGACTCCAGTGACTATGGGGGCTCTGGTGTCAGCAACGAACGGGTGGTCACGCTACCGCAAGCATGTCACGGCCACCCGCAAAGCCTGTTGCTGACCTTGCCGCCGCTGGCCACCGTCGTTCTGCGGCCGGACGAGCCGGAATAGGGAGATCAGATCAGAAAGGACAGGCAGAATGGCCGGTAAGGCAGGACCGTCCGCACGGCGCCCGAAGGTGACACCGGGGCGCCCCGATCCCCTGGGCGCCAGTGTCCTCGGGCGTGGGGTCAACTTCGCGATCCCGGCCCCCGACGCCACGCGCGTCGAGATCTGCCTGTTTGACGTCGCCGGCGGACCGGAGCGGGCGCGCGTCCCCCTGCCCACCCGCGACCCGCGCGGCATCTGGCATGGCCATATCGGCGGCTTGTCGGAGGGACAGCTCTATGGGATCCGGGTGCATGGCCCCTTCGATCCCGACCACGGGCATCGCCACAACCCGAACAAGCTGCTCGTGGACCCCTGGACCCGCGAGCTTGTCGGGCGCGTGCAGCCCGACGATGCCACCTTTGGCTATCCGCGCGGCGCCGGGGCGGATGACCGCGCCTTCGACGATCGCGACAGCGCCCCCTTCATGCCCAAGGCGGTCGTCCGCAAGCCCTTCAAGCCCATGCCTCCCGGCCCGAAAACGCCCTGGACCGACACCATCCTCTACGAGGCCCATGTCAAGGGCCTGACCATGCGTCATCCCGAGGTGCCGGCCGCCGATCGGGGCACGGTGCGCGGCCTGGCCCACCCGGCGGTGATCGACCACCTGCGCGACCTGGGTATCACCGCCCTGGAACTGCTGCCGGTGTTCGCCTTCTCGGACGAGCGCCATCTGCCGCCGGTGGGCCTGACGAACTACTGGGGCTATAACCCCTATGCCTTCCGCGCCCTGGACCCGCGCTACGGCTCGCCCGAGGACTTCCGGGCCACGGTCGCCGCCCTGCATGACGCGGGGATCGAGGTCATCCTCGACGTTGTCTACAACCACACCGCCGAGAGCGACGAACTGGGCCAGACCCTGAGCCTGCGCGGCCTGGGCAACCGCACCTTCTACCGCACCCGCGAGGCCGGCCGGCTGTACTGGAACGACAGCGGATGCGGCAACACCCTGCGCATCGAGCACCCCTTGTGCTTGCGCCTGGTGATGGACAGCCTGCGGTTCTGGGTCACGGAAATGGGTGTGGACGGGTTCCGCTTCGACCTGACCGTGACGCCCGCGCGCCACAATGGCCGCTTCGACCCCGCCGGCCCGTTCCTGTCGGCCATCGCCCAGGACCCGGTTCTGTCGGACGTGAAGCTGATCGCCGAGCCCTGGGACCTGGGCGCCGACGGCCATCGCACCGGCCAGTTCCCGGCCCCCTGGGCGGAGTGGAACGATCATTTCCGCGACGCCGTGCGGTCCTTCTTCGCCGGCACCGGGGATGCCGGCGCGCTGGCCTCGGCCCTGGCCGGCACCAGCCATCTCTTCGACCGCAACGGCCGGCCGCCGCAAGCCTCGATCAACTTCGTCACCGCCCACGACGGGTTCACGTTGCGTGATCTGGTGACCTACGACCAGAAGCACAACGCGGCCAACGCCGAGGGCAATCGGGACGGCACGACGGTCAATCTGTCCTGGAACGGAGGCGTCGAGGGCGAGACCATGGCCCCGGCGATCCTCGCCAACCGCGATGAGCGCCGCCGCGCCATGATGACCGCCCTACTATCGGCGTTGGGCGTGCCCATGATCCTGGCCGGCGATGAGATCGGCCACACCCAGAAGGGCAACAACAACGCCTACTCCCAGGACAATCCGCTCACCTGGCTGGATTGGGAGACCGCGGACAAGGACTTCCTGGCCTTCGTGCGCGACCTGATCGCCCGGCGCAAGACCATGCGGGCGCTTCGGCAGACCCATTTTCTGTCCGGCGCGGCCAACCCGGCGACCGGCCGTCCGGATGTCGCCTGGCTGGACGCGTCCGAAAAACCGCGCCGCGCCTCGTGGGACTGGGCGCATGATCGCGGGGTTCTGGGCATGGCGCTGGGCGGCACGTCCGAGCTGCCGCCGCTGTGGTTCAAGGCACCGGAGCGGGGCGAGTAGGCGGCGGGGCATACCTCAGCGCGTCATGCGCAGTCATGT
This sequence comes from Rhodospira sp., assembly GCA_028277295.1. Classification (GTDB taxonomy): domain Bacteria; phylum Pseudomonadota; class Alphaproteobacteria; order Rhodospirillales; family Rhodospirillaceae; genus Rhodospira. The sequence goes on along the minus strand of JANQGN010000011.1, from coordinate 3,172 downwards.
GTAGGGTGCGCTCGCGCCCCGGCCCGCCTTGCCTGCAAGGCGGTCCGACTTTGGTTGGTGCCGTTTCCCGTCAGGGAAACGGCGGGGGCGCAGCGCACCATTCCGTCAGAAGATGGTGCGCTGCCGGCCGCCCCCGGAACACCCGAAGGGCATGCGAAACACCAAAATGGGCGGCCGTCGAGCGCACCCTACCGATCAAGACGGGCCTCCGCGTCAAACCCGGCCCGCAAAAACACATACAGGGACCGGCGGCTCACACCCGGCCGACAACGCGGAAGCCGGGTGGATGCAACAGGCGCACCGTGGTGATCGGCAGGTCCCCCAGCCAGGTGGTTCGCTCGATGTCCAGCAAGGGCGCGCCCGGCGGGCAGCCGAGCAAGGCCGCCTCGGCATCGGTGGCGGCGGCGGCCGACAGGCTCGTCTCGGCGGAGGACAGGGGCATCTCGCGGATCAGCCATTCATTGGCGCTGGTGGTGGTCAGATCGATGCCCGCCGCCTCGGGCACGGCCTCCAGGTTGATCCAGCGATCTTCCGTCTGGAACGGCCGCCCATCGGCGCGGTGCAGGCAGCGGGCATGCAGCATCCGCACCCCGACAGCCAGCCCCAGCCGCGCGCGAATCGCCTCGGGGGGCGCTTCCACGGCTCGGAACAAAAGGTCATGGCCATAGGCCCGGCCCGTCTCGGCCACCTGCTGGCGCACCATGGGGATTTCCAGCATCGCCCGGCGGACGGGATTGAGCGTCACCCGCGTGCCGGCGCGGCGCTTGCGCTCCAGTACGCCGGCCTCGGCCAGTTCCCGCAACGCCCGGCTGATGGTGGCGCGCGCACACCCGAACTCGGCGGCGAGATCGATCTCTCCGGGGATGCGCGTGCCCGGCGGCCAGACCTTGTTGCGAATGCGCGACAGGATTTCCCGCTGCACCACCTGGTAGGCCGCCCCCTTGGGCAGGCACCCGGCCACGGTCACAGGTCGTCCCCCAGGCGCCGCAGCACGGCGCGGAATCGCTTGGCCACGGCTTCGCGCGCGACGTGGCGCCCGCCGACGACCCCGTGGCGGCCGGCCGACCACACGTCCGTCACCAGCTGATCGTCGGCGGCGAAGATCCAGGCGTCCAGGATGGCATCGCCGTCCAGGTGCGCGATCGCCAGCGCGTCGTCGTCCAGGGCCACCAGGTCGGCCAACCGGCCCGGGGCGATCACGCCCGCGTGCCGGCCGAGCGCGCGCGCCGCGCCATGGCAGGCCCCCTCATGGAGGACTCGACCCACCGACCGGTCGGCGGTGGCCAACACCGCCCGGGCACGGTCCCGAAGCCTCTGGGAATACTCCAGTGTCCGCAGTTCCTCCGCCAGGGCGACGCGCACGTTCGAGTCGGAGCCCACGCCGAAGCATCCGCCCTCGGCCAGGAAGCGGGCACCGTCGAAAATGCCATCCCCGAGGTTGCTCTCCGTGATCGGGCACAGCCCGGCCACGGCGCCGGAGCGGGCCAGGGCCAACGTCTCCATGGGCGTCATGTGGGTGGCGTGCACCAGACACCATCGGCCATCGACCGCCAGGGCATCCAGAAGCCAGGCCACCGGCGGCGCGCCCAGGGCGGCGGTCACCGCCTCCACCTCGGCCACCTGCTCGGCAACGTGGATGTGCACGGGCGACTCCGGACGCAAGGCCGCCACGCCCAGCAGCGCCGACGGATCCACGGCGCGCAGGGAATGGGGCGCCACGCCCAACACCGCATCGCCGGGGAGCGCCCGCACCCCCGCCCGGGCGTCCTCCAGCAGCGCCGCGAAGCCGTCCAGCGTACATCCAAAGCGCCGCTGCCCGCCCTCCAGCGGACGACCGTCCAGGCCGCCCCGGGTATACAGCACCGGAAGATGGGTCAGGCCGAGGCCGGTCGCCGCCGCCGCCGCCATCACCCGGCGCGACAGTTCGGCGGGCGCGTCGAACGGCGCGCCACCCGGCTGATGATGCAGGTAGTGGAACTCGCCGACGGCGGCATAGCCGGCCTCCAGCATGTCCACGAACGCCTGGGCCGCGATGGCCTCCACATCCTCGGGCGTCAGCCGCTCCAGAAATCGATACAGGAGCGTCCGCCAGGTCCAGAAGCTATCCTTGCCCTGGGGGCCGCGCCGCTCGGTCAGCCCGGCCATGGCGCGTTGAAACGCATGGGAATGCAGGTTGCCCGGCGCGGGCAACAGGATCCCCAGCCGTGTCCCGCTGGGCGGCGCATCCGGCACGACCGCGGCCAACCGGCCGGCCTCGTCGATCTCCACCCGCACGTTGCAGGCCCATCCGTCCGGCAGCAGCGCGCGTCGCGCCCAGAGCTCCGTCATGCGCCGTCATCTCCCGCTTGACAGATATGTCTAGTCATAATGACAATCCTCCAGGCCCCGCTCAAGACCAGGACGCCCATGCCCCCTATCGTGCTGATCCATGGCGCCCTGGCGACCATGACCCATAACCACGGAACCTATGGCCTGATCGCCGATGGCGCGCTGGCCATGGAAGGGGACCGGATCGTCTGGGTTGGCCCGGCCACCGACCTGCCCAAGGCTTATGCCTTGTGGCCGCAGGACAATCTTCGCGGCCGTCTGGTCACGCCGGGCCTGATCGACTGCCATACGCACCTTGTGCATGGCGGCCATCGCGCCCGCGAATTCGAGCTGCGCCTGAAGGGCGCCAGCTATGAGGAGATCGCCCGGGCCGGCGGCGGCATCATCGCCACCATGACCACCACCCGGGCGGCCGATGAAGCCGCGCTGGTGGCCGGGGCCCTGCCGCGTCTGGACGCCCTGATCGCCGAGGGCGTCACGGCGGTCGAGGTCAAGTCTGGCTATGGCCTGACCGTGGCCGCCGAAATCAAGATGCTGCGCGCCGCGCGCCGCCTGGAGAACGAACGCCCCGTGCGGGTGTCCACCACCTGGCTGGCGGCCCACGCGGTGCCTCCGGAGTACCGGGGTCGCGCCGACGACTATCTTGATGAGGTGGCCTGCGATGGCCTCGTCCAGGCTCATGGCGCCGGACTGGTGGACGCGGTGGATGCCTTCTGCGACTCCATGGCCTTCTCGCCGGCCCAGGTCGCGCGCCTGTTCGATCACGCCATGGCCCTGGGACTGCCCATCAAGCTGCACGCGGAACAGCTCTCGAACCAGGGCGGCGCCCGGATGGCGGCCAGCC
>JANQGN010000742.1 GCA_028277295.1 Rhodospira sp. | reverse complement strand
GGCGAGGGCATGCATGCCGCCGTCCACGCTCCAGACGCCGTTGAGTTCCACGTGGACAACCAGCATCAGGGTGGCGGTGGCCAGGAATGGCGAGGACCCACAATAGGTGGCGTAGCGGCCGAACAGTTGGCGCAGGCGGGGATCCTGGAACGACTTGCCCAACAGCGCCCAAAGGGTGGTGAAGGGTTGCACGCCGGCCATGCGCAGCCCGCCGCGACGGATCAGTTCCGGCATGCTGGGGCGCGGGGCCCGGATATAGGTGGTGTCCAGCAGGTCGTAGATACGCGCGGCCTCGGCGCGGAAGGCCCGGAAGCGGCGGGCCTCGGCGGCGCCGGCGAAGGCGCCGATGGCCTCCTCGGTGCGCCGGGGATCGGCGAACAGGTCCAGCGTCGCGCCGCGATCGCGATGGCGGTGGGCGCCGTCCCAGGCATGCCGGGCCAGCACCGAGAGGGGGGTCAGGGAGACATGCTCCTCCAGGCGGGTGCCGGCGGCGGCCAGCAACTCGTCGAAGACCCAGCGCATGGTGAACACGGTTGGCCCGCCGTCGATCCGGGCGGTGCCCGCGGAGACCTGACGCATCTTGCCGCCGGGCGCCGTCTGGGCTTCCACGACCTCCACGGGCACCCCCCGGGCGGCCAGGTCGATCGCGGCGGAGAGTCCGCCCATGCCGGCGCCGACGATCACCACCCGGCGGTCGGCGGTCGCGTTAGCCGACATGTGCTGTCCCCCTCACACTTACTCCGTTTGGTCCAGTTGCGGTGTCGTGACACATGGTCGTTGACTCGCCGAAGCGGGATGTCCACTCTAGATGACACATTGGGGTGACAACAAGTGTTTACACACCGGTAGCGCCAGAGGCGCCGCGCAGACACTGGTTGCGCGCGGGTGTGGAGGGTTGGCCCAAGTTTATACGGGATGCCTGGGGAGACGGACCTATGGAGCCAGTAAACCGGATCGAAGCCGCGCTGGAAACCGCGTTTGCCCGCATCGAAACCCCCTCGGGTCCGCCCAAGCTGGCGGCGGCCATGCGCCATGCCGTGTTCGGTGCCGGTCAGCGGATCCGGCCGCGTCTGTGCCTGGCGGTGGCCATGGCGTGCGGCGACGACATGCCGGCGGTCACGGACTCGGCGGCGGCGGCCGTCGAGGTTCTGCACTGCGCCTCCCTCGTGCATGACGACATGCCCTGTTTCGACAACGCCGACGTGCGCCGGGGCAAGCCCACGGTGCACAAGGTCTATGGCGAGCCCTTGGCCGTGCTGACCGGGGACGCCCTGATCGTGCTGGCCTTCCAGACCCTGGCGCGGGGCGTCGCCATGGCGCCGGAGCGGATGGGCCGGCTGGTGGACGTGGTGGCCGCCGCCATTGGCGCGCCCGCCGGGCTCTGTGCGGGCCAGGCCTGGGAAAGCGAGCCCGACGTGGACCTGGCCGAGTATCACCGCGCCAAGACCGGCGTGCTGTTCGCCGCCGCCACCGAGGCCGGCGGGGCGGCCGCCGGTCATGCCGATCCGGCCGCCTGGCGCATTCTGGGGGCGCGGCTGGGCGAAGGCTATCAGGTGGCCGACGATCTGCGCGATGTGGCCGCCGATCCCGAGCGGCTGGGCAAGCCGCGGGGGCAGGATGCCGCGCTGGGCCGTCCCAACGCGGTGGCCGCGCTGGGCGTCGAGGGGGCCATCGCCCGCCTCAAGGGGCTGGTTCAGGAGGCCGTCGAGTCCATTCCCCAGTGCCCGGGCCGTGACGCCCTGCAAGCGCATATCCTCGAAGAGACCCGACGCTTCGTGCCCAAGGAACTGGCGCGACAGGCGGCCTGATCACGTCCGGCGGGAGGCCCTGAGCGGGGCGCATGACCAATGTCGGAGCCGGCCCATAGTCAGGTCCCGCGGCCATCCGCGTCGCGTCACGTGGATCAGGATGATCGGCGGCCGCACAGCCTTGGCGACTGGCTGAAGGCGGTGCGTGACCGTGTCATCTCGCGGCCCGGCTTCCAGCGCTGGGCCGCCGGATTTCCAGTGGTGCGGTGGAAGGCGCGCCACGGTGCCGGCCACCTGTTCGATCTATGCGCGGGGTTTGTGTATTCGCAGGTTCTGCTGGCGGCGGTGCGTTTGCGGCTGTTGACGGTGCTGGCGGAAGGGCCGATCTCCGTGCCCGCCCTGGCCCGGCGGCTGGACCTCACGCCCGAGGCGACGGCGCGTCTGCTGAACGCGACGACCGTCTTGGGCCTGACCGAGCCGCGCTCGCGCGGGCGCCACGGGCTGGGCGAGTGGGGCGCGGCCCTGCTGGGCAATCCCGCCATCGGCGCCATGGTGGAGCACCACACCCTGTTGTACGCGGACCTCGCGGACCCCGTCGCCTTGCTGCGGGGCGAGGGGGGGCCGACCGCCTTGTCCCGGTACTGGGCGTATGTCGAGGCCGAGAAACCCACGGACATCTCCGACGCGGCGGTTGCCGAATACTCGCGTCTGATGGCCGCCTCGCAGGCGTTGATCGCCGACGACATCCTGGCGGCGTTTCCACCCAACGGCGTGCGTCACTGGCTGGACCTGGGGGGCGGAGAGGGCTTGTTCGCGCGCGCGGTGGCGACTCGGGCCCCGCGGACTCGAGTCACCCTGTTCGACCTGCCAGCGGTGGCCGCGCGGGCCGAGGGGGCGCTCCGGGCAGCCGGAATGGCCGACCGCGTGACGGCGGTGGGCGGCGATTTTCTGAGGGATTCCCTGCCGGGACAGGTCGACGTGGTGTCGCTCGTGCGGGTCATCCACGATCATGATGACGCCGAGGCCCTGGCCATCCTGAGGGCCGCGCGCCGGGCGGTCACGGCCGACGGGCGGGTGTTGATCGCCGAACCCATGGCTGGGACTCGGGGCGCGGAGACGGTGGGCGGCGCCTACTTTGGCTTCTACCTGCTGGCGATGGGCCGGGGCCGGGCGCGGACGACGGAGGAGTTGCGAGCCATGCTCGTCCAGGCTGGTTTCACAGACGTCAGGGTCGTGCGGCCCCGGCGGGTGATGCTCGCCTGCCTGCTGACGGCCCGGCCGGACCCGATCGCCAGGGTCTCGTGACGGCGCAAGAATGACAAATTCGTCACGTTCTCTGTAAGCCGGGATTGACAAAAAGGCCAGTCAAGCTAGACTGACAGTCCGACTGGGAGCGTGTCCGCGACCGTCGCGCAATGTCGCGTCTACCACCATCTGGAGGACCCATGGAGGCCGATGCCATCGTCTTCGATAAGCCGGAAAGCCTCAGGCTCGCCCGGCTGACTCTGGCGCCGCCAGGAGACGAGGACGTGGTCGTCGACATCGCCTGGAGTGGGATCAGCACGGGGACCGAGCGCCTGTTGTGGACCGGGCGCATGCCACCGTTCCCGGGAATGGGCTACCCGTTGGTGCCGGGCTATGAATCCGTGGGGCGCGTGGCGGCGGCGGGGCCGGCGGCGGGCCGCAAGGAGGGGGAGGTCGTGTTCGTGCCAGGCGCCAAGTGCTATGGCGATGTTCGCGGGCTGTTCGGCGGTGCCGCGTCGCGGGTCGTGGTGCCCGGCGCGCGGGTCTGGCCGGTGCCCGAGGGCCTGGGCGAACAGGCGGTGTTGCTGGCGCTGGCGGCCACCGGCCGTCATGCCCTGGCGGGCTGCGCCGAGGGGCGCTTGCCTCAGGTGGTGGTCGGACACGGTGTGCTGGGGCGGCTGATCGCTCGTCTGGTGGTGGCCATGGGGGGAGAGCCGCCGGTGGTGTGGGAGCGCAACCCGGACAGAGCCGAGGGGGCCGTGGGGTACGCGGTGGTTCATCCGGATAATGACATGCGCAGCGACTATGCCGTGGCCTGCGATGTGAGCGGAGACTCGAGCATCCTGGATAGTCTGATCGGACGTCTGGTGCCGGGGGGCGAGGTTATCCTCGCCGGCTTCTACCACGCGCCGCTGACCTTCGATTTCGTGCCCGCCTTCCTGCGGGAAGTCCGCATCCGGGTGGCCGCCGAGTGGCGTCCGGACGATCTGGACGCTGTGTCCGCCCTGATCACCTCGGGCCGTTTGTCGTTGGACGGCCTGATCACCCACCGCGAGGCCGTGGGCCGGGCCGAGGATGCCTACCGCGCCGCCTTC
>JANQGN010000724.1 GCA_028277295.1 Rhodospira sp. | reverse complement strand
CATGGTCCCGGCCCTCCGTCAGACGTTCACCGCGCGGCGGTAGAGTTCGAGCAACTCGTCCTGCTCCGCCAAATCGTCGCGGTCCATTTTTCGCAAGCGCACGATCTGGCGCATGACTTTGGCGTCGAAGCCGCTCACCTTGGCCTCGGCGTAGACGTCCTTGATGTCACGGGCGATGTTGGACTTTTCCTCGTCCAGGCGTTCGATCCGTTCGATGAAGGAGCGCAACCGGTCGGCGGCGACGCCGCCCACGTCCGGCGTGGTGTCCGTCATGGCTGGGCTCCCTTTCCGTCGAAACCGTTCAGCCGGGCGAGGGTGATGGTGCCTTCGATTTTCATGGCGGCGAGGCGGCGGCGGGCCCATTCCGGCCGGATGAGCGCCACCAGTTCCGCCGGCGCCGGCGGGAAGGTGAGCTGGGTCCGGGCCCGCTGGCAGGCGAGAACGACCAGGTCGGCCGGCACGGCGGCCAGGGCCTCCACAAGGGCGTCCGTCCAGGCGTCCGGATCTTCGTCGGCATGCTTCGGGCGGCCCAAGACGGCGACCACCGTATCCACCTGTTGGCCGATCAGGATCGGGTGCGCGGGTGTCAGGGCGCTCTGGATCTCGACGAGATGGGCACGCGCCCGGTCAAGAGGCACGGGCGGAGGGTTGCCCGGGAAATGGTGGTGGTCCCCCCAGAACATCTCCAATCGCGATATCCGCGCCGAGACGGCGGGCAACGGCGCGGGCGATGGCCTGGCGGTTGCGGGCGCGGAAGGACGAGCGGGGCGTGGGCGCGGCGCGGCGGTGGGCATCATGGACATCCTCGGCGGTCGGATCGGCGTGGGTCTCGGCCAGGGCCTCGCGCACGGCGCGGTCCAGGTAGGCCAGGGACTGGGGCGGCGGCAGGCGACGAGCGGCCACCACGGCACCGACACGCTGGGCGGCGGCGCGAACCACATCGGGCGTGGCGCCCCGCGCCGCCCAGGCCCGGGCGCGGGCCACATCGGCCGGACCGGGGGGCGCGGCCGGCGCGGCGCCGGCGGCCGTCAGGCCGTCCGCCGCCGCGTCGATCAGCGTGGCGTACAGGCCGGCGTCGTCGGCGCCGTCCGGACCCAGGCACACGGCGGACCCGTCCAGGGCCTCGCGCACGGCGCGGGCCAGGTAGGCCAGGGAGCGCGGCTGTGCATAGCCGCCCTGGACCACGCGGACGGCCACCAGGCGTGCCACCAGGCGCACCAGGGCCGGGGACGCGCCGGCGGCGATCCAGGCCCGGGCCGCGTCCCTGTCGGCGCGGGTGGCGCGACGGGGGAGCGAGACGCCGCCGGCCGTCAGCCCATCGTGCGCGGCGGCCAGGATGGCCGTGACATCCGCCGGCATTCGGGATCGCGGGGGAGGATCGTCGTCCTCTGGCGCGCGCGCGGCGTGTCCAGAGCCTGAGGATGATGAGTCCCCCTCTGTCTGACGGATCTCTGACGGTTCGGGTGACACCCGCGTCAGGGGGGGCATGACACCGATGTCACCCCCATCCGGGGAGACGGACCCGGCCCGGGTGTCGCCGGTGTCGGGGTCCTGGGCGATCGTCGCGGCCCGCATCCGGATCCGATAGCGTGTCGTGCCGCGCGGCCCGCGACCGGCCACCAGCAGTTCCCCGCGCCGCACTAGGTCGGCGAGGATGCGTTGAATGTGGCGGGTGCTGAGGCGGACCAGGTCGGCGATGGTGGCCACGGAGGGCCAACAGAGACCGGTGTCGTCCGCGTGGTCGGCCAGGGCCAGCATCACCAGACGGTGCCCCCCGGTGGTTTCGGAATGGCGCCAGACGACGCCGTACGCCGCGATGCTCATGGGCGGGATCCTCCGCCGAAAGAGGACAGATGGTTCCGGTTTCCGGCCGGGGGCTGCGCGACGCTGATATGGATGGTCACGCCGATGTGGGACGCGAGGCAGAACAGGGCGGCGGCGTCG
>JANQGN010000717.1 GCA_028277295.1 Rhodospira sp. | reverse complement strand
ACGAAGGTCGCCCCCAGGGGCACGGCGGCGTTGGCGATGGCCTTGGCGGTGGTGATGATGTCGGGGGTCACGCCGAAGTGCTCGGCGGCGCTGGCGCTGCCCAGGCGACCGAACGCGGTGATCACCTCGTCGAAGATCAGCAGGATGCCGTGCCGGGCGGTGATCTCGCGCAGCCGCTCCAGATAGCCCTTGGGGGGCAGCAGGACCCCGGCGGACCCGGACATGGGCTCGACGATCACCGCGGCGATGGTCTCGGCCCCGTGCAGCGCCACCAGCCGCTCCAGCTCGTCGGCCAGGTGGGCGCCGCGTTCGGGCTGGCCGCGCGTGAAGGCGTTGGCCGCCGGCAGGTGGGTGTGGGGCAAGTGGTCCACGCCGCTCAGCAAGGCGCCGAAGGGACGGCGGTTGTTGACCATGCCGCCCACCGAAACGCCACCGAAATTGACGCCGTGATAGGCCCGCTCGCGACCGATCAGACGGGTGCGGCCGGCATCACCACGCGCCCGGTGATAGGCCAGCGCGATCTTGAGCGCCGTCTCCACCGCTTCCGATCCAGAGTTGCTGAAGAACACGTGGTCGATGCCCGGCGGCATGATGGACACCAGGCGCGCCGCCAGGTCGAAGGCCAGGGGGTGGCCCATCTGGAAGGGCGGGGCATAGTCCAGCCGGCCGGCCATGGCGCGGATGGCCTCGACGATCTCCCGCCGGCCGTGCCCCGCGTTGACGCACCACAGACCGGCGGTGCCGTCCAGGATCTGGCGGCCGTCCTGGCTGGTGTAATGCATCCCCTGGGCCGAGACCAGAAGGCGCGGGGCGCGCTTGAACTGACGATTGGCGGTGAACGGCATCCAGAAGGCATCAAGATCGTTCACCACGGGCGCGGTGACGTCGAGGGTCATGGCGGCGGATGCTCCTCGCGGGTTAGGGCGGGTTGGGGCGGGTTGGGGCCGGGACGGGCGACGCCGTCACTGTATCGCCCGCCCGTCCCTCCGGTCACCCCCCCGATCAGCCGTACTCCCGGCGGATGCGCCAGCCGCGTCCGCCGCCGGTGTTACCGCCGCTCGGCATACCAGCCGAAGCGCGCCGGTCCCCGGCGGCTGGCCGCGTATGTACCGGCCATCGCCCGCGCCTGGTAGCCCCCATTCATCAGGAAGCCGGTGAACACCTCGTCGCCGGCATCGGGACCACGCGGCCCGGTGTCCCGCACGAACTCGATGGCACCATCCCGGCCCACGGTTCCGGTGATGCGCGTCACCCGGCCGCCGGCGCCCCGTGGACGCATCACCCCGCGGATGGCGCGGCCGCGCTTCTCGACCTCCAGGGTATAGAGGCGGCCGTTGGCGTTCATGGTCCAGGTGCCGGTGTACTCCAGCGGCGCGGCCGCGGCGGGGACAGGGGCGGCCGCCAGCAGGCCAAAAGCCAGACCGGCGGTGGCGAGGACTCGGAACATGGCATCCTCCCAAGGGCGCGGGTCCCGCCGGTCCCTGATCGGACCGGCCACGGACGGCGATGGTCATGCGCGATGACCGATGGGACGAGTCATGCCCGGGAAAGGTGGCCGATCTGCGGCCCCGCCGTGGTGGTTCATGGACAGGGGGGCAGGGGGGAGGGGGGCACGGCCGCCGACTCCCCCTGCCTCACGGACGTTGCTCGGCGCCGGCGGGCCCCATTTGCGTCGGCGACAGGCTGGCGCGCGCCGACAGGCGCTCCATGGACTGGTTCCAGGCGGAGCTTTCGATGATCGCCCGGCAGCGACTCATCAGGTCGGCGAGACGGGCGCGCGGCGCCGGCCCGTCATCGGTTCCGTCGGCCGTCCCGCTGGCGAGCCCGTCCATCAGCCTGGCATGGGCGGCCAGCAGTCGGAACACCCGCACCCGATCCTGGCCACGCCCCTGGTCGGCGCCGATGTAGGCGCGCAGCAGGCGCCGCTCCCGCTCGGCGTCCAGACCCTGGGTCTCACACAGGCAGGCCAGCTCGTGATGCGGATCGCCCATGGCCGCCGCCCGCCAGTCCAGCAGCAGCACCCGTGTCCCCGTATCCAGGTAAACCCATGGCCACGGCGCGTTCAGGCAGGGCACCGGATCGGGCGTGGTGCCGATCAGCGCCACCCGGCACTCGCGGGCGACATCGGTGATCGCATGCAGTCCGTCGGCCGGCAGGCTGGGCGGGGCATGGCGAATGCACTCACCGCTGATCCGCAGCGCCTCGAACGGATCCCGGCGCGGGGACAGGGTCATCCCGCTGACGTGCAGCCGGCGCAGCGCCGTCGCCATCTTGGTCAGCTGTGCTCCACGCGGTGGGGTCCTGTCGTCCAGGCGCGCCCCGGACAGCGCCAGCATGACCCAGAAGCCGTCCTCGGGATCGTAGACCACGGTCGGCGGCGCCAGCCCCAGCCGGCCGGCCAAGGCCAGGGCCTCGGCCTCGGCGCGCCGCCCCGCCAGCGCCGCCGGATCGGCGGCGGGCGCGGGCAGGCGGGCCACCAGGGCTTCGCCCAGGCCCTCGATCACCACCAGGGGGTCCGAAGCCGGCGCGGTGTCGGGCACCGGGGTCACGGTGAAGGCCGCCGGATCGAGTCCCCGCAGCACTGGAATGCGGGCCAGCAAGACGGCGGGATCGGCGGCGGCGGACGCGGCGCCCGAGACGGAAGAGGGCGAGGAGGAGGGCAGGGGAGGGCTCATGAATCGGCTCCCGACGGATCATCGGCGCGAAACCGGGCCAGGGCCTGGGCGGCCCGACCGACAGGCGACCCCCAGGCGCCGGGCGCGACCTGCCGGGCCAGGCGCAGCGAGGGATACCAGGGCATGCGCGTGCCCGCCACGCCCCAGGGCCAACTGGCGGCGAAGGGCAGCAGCACAATCCCCGGAACCGACAGCGCCCCGGCCAGATGGGCGAGCGTGCTGTCGACCGTAACCACCACATCCATCGCGCCAACCAGCGCCAGGAGCGCGTCCAGGGCATCCTCTCCCTCACCGGCCGCCACGCCGTCGGCACAGGCCGCCAGCACTGGCTCGAGGGGCAGGGCGATATCATGGTCATCCCGCAGGCGCACCAGGTCCGCCGCCGCCTCCGCCCCCGCCTGGAGCGGCACGAGCCGCACCCCTGGCACCGAGAAAAGCGGCCGCCAATCCGCCCAGTCCGGCGCCTCGGGACACCCCCCGGGAGACTCGTCGGCCCCCAGCGGACCGGCACGCCAGGCGAGGCCCACGAGCAGGGAGTCTGACTGACCATCCCGCAAGGCGTCAGACAGGGCGGCGACCCGCGCCGGGTCGGCCTCCAGCGTCGGCCCGTCGTCCACCAGGGTCGATGGCTCACCCCCCAGAAGGCGCGCCAGACTGCCGACCGGAACCTGGGACACGACGTCCTCGGCGCGGGTTTCCGGGTGCGGCGGGTCGGCGGCGGGGATCACCACCGCGTCCGGACAGGCGCGCGCGCAGGCCGTCACCAGGGCCGGGGTCACCTCCAGCAGCAAGGCCCCGCCGGTGGCCCGGGCCGCCGCCGGCGCCAGCCGCAGGGCCAGCACCTCCTCGGCCAGACCCTGGCGCTCGCGCCAGACCAGCAGGCGCCCGCCCCCCAGCGGTTCCCCGCTCCAGGCCGGTTGCGCGAAGGACCCAGCCGGGCGGTCGGTGTGCAACACCCGCCATTCGTGCTCGTCCCAGCCGTCGCGGTAGGCGCCGCCCTTGAGAAGGGCCTCGGCCAGGCCCAGATGCCCGTCGGGACCCTCGGGATCGGCGGCCACCGCCATCCCCCAGCGCTCGATGGCCGAATCGAGGAGATTGCGGCGCTCCAGCGCCCGCGCCAGCCCCTGGTGACCGGCCGGATCGGTCGGGGCGCGCAGCACGGCGGCCAGGTGGGCCGCGATGGCCTCGTCCTCGGCCCCCAACGTCTCCAGCGCGGTGGCCAGGGCGTGCCAGGGCGCGGCGGCGGTGGGATCGCGATCAATCGCCGCCCGCGCCGCAGCCGCCGCGTCCTCGGCCCGCTCGGCCTGGCACAACGCCTCGGCCCGGAGCGTCAGCAGGGTAGCCGCCGTGGCGGCGTCGGCATCGGCCTGGGCCGGCGATTCATGGTGGACGGGCCGCGTCGCCGCCTTCGTCCCGACTTCTGCTTCCGCCTTGCCCTCCGCTTCTGTCTCGGTTCCGGCCATGACCCGCGCGGCGGCGGGCGCGGCGGCGGGCGGGCGCAGGGCGTCCCACAGGGCTCGCGCCGCCGCGTCGCCGGGCGCCACCGTCAAGACCCGGCGCGCCACGAACGCACCTTGATCACGGGCCGGCGAAACCGCCAGGGCCCGCGCCACCGCCAGCATGGGCGCCACACCCACATCGGCGGGCAGGCTGAGCATCCACGAGTCGAAACGCGCCGGTGTCGCGGCGCTTAGCGCCCCCACGGCGTGCCGCCAGGCGGCAACCGCGCCGCCGGTATCACCCCGCCGGGTCAGGGTCTCGGCCAGGCCCACGGCCGCCGCCGCCGCATGCGGCGCCTCGGCCTGGGCGGCGCGAAAGCGGGCTTCGGCGGTCTCCAGGTCCCCAGCCGCCAAGGCCGTGCCGCCCAGGGCCACCGTCAACCCCACATCCGTGGCACCCAACTCGGCACGGGCGGCCTCGAACAGCGCCTCGGCCTCGGCGGCGCGCCCCTGGCGCAGGGCCGCCAGACCCATCAGGCGCGCCACCTCGCCAGCCGGGGCGATCTCCCCGCCCAGCGCCAACACGCCCTCGTCGTCGCCAGCCAGCAGCCGGCGGCGGGCCTCATCCACCCTGGCCGCATTCGCCTCGGTCCCGTCTGCCGCGGTGCTGGAGCCGTGGACGGCGGACGCCTCGCCAGGCCCGGCGGGAGCCTGCGGTATGGGGTCAACCATAAAGACCATCCCTTGCGTGTCGTCACGCCGCCCCGCTACCCCCAGCAAACACGCGGCCAACGACGCCGTTATATCATAATCGTTCAGAAACGGGACTTAGAGCATGTTGCGCGATTTCTGAATCGCCCAGCATGCTCTCAGTGTCTGTCCGGAAAGCCTTGCAAAACACCACATACGGAATGCGATTCGGGCACAGGCACACTACATATCGCGGCTCCCCAGATTTTCCGGACGGGCTCTAACAAATTGTTTTTCAAGCAAATCGTCGTCGCGATCTGTGTCAGATCGCTCGGGATTTGCTTGTCTCTAGCGGCCCGACCGTGCCGCCATGCCCGTCGCGTATCCCGCCCTCATCCCCGTGGCGCGCCGGATCGTCCGCTATTGTTCAGGCACCCGTCTCCCCTTACCCTTTTTTACCGAGGAACCGGCGGGTTGGGGGCGCGACCGGCCGGAGCGGAGATTCGGTCCCGCCGATGACCTGGTGTAGCGACACCGTTCAGAACTCCATCCTTGACGGCATCAGTCGCTGCACAAGAGGGTGACCTTAGGGCACTTTTAACACGGACAAAAGATAGCGGACCGCATCCTTTGTCTGCGTCAGGGCACGAGGGCCTATTGACACTTGGCGCACGGCCACGCTTGAGACGAAAACGGTCCGGGATTTGGTGCATGCCAACGATCGCCCATTACGAGGTCTATACGCTCGAGGACACGGGTTGGGTCCTGCATGCCCGCTATGTGAATTCCGAGAAGACGCGGGCGTTGGACGAGGCGCGGGCCCTGGAAACCTACCTGGGCCGCCCCACCAAGGTGATGCGCGAAAGCTACGACCCCGAGACCAACCGCTATGGGGAGCAGACCGTGTTCCTCAGCCCCAAGGCGGTGGAACTGCGCCGACGTCAGCGAGACCGCCTGGGACGCGACGGCAACACCGGCCCAGGCCCGGGGGGGGACGCCGATTGGGGACGGCCCACGACGACCAGCGGCCCGGTGAGGGCCGGGTTCCGGCCGAATGTGCAAATGCCGGCGGGATTCGACCAGTTCGCCGGACGCGCGCAGACCACCCCTGGCGCCGACAATGGCCGCACCCGGTTTGGCGGGCCGACCCATGCCCGCTCCACTGGCGACTTGCTGGCACGGATCTTGTTCGTGCTGATCGCCAGTCTGGTCGTGGCCACGGCGGGGGCGGCCACGATCCTTGTCGTCATCAATATGTTGCGCGGCTTCGACGTGGTCATTGACACCCGCTCCCTGTCCAGTTCCGTGTTCTCGGCGTTCATGATCCTGGTCGTGCTCACCGGCGTCGTGCTCACCTTGCGGGTGGTGCCCTTGCAGGGGGTGGCGACCACGCAGAAGCGCCGCAGGCGGCCCCCCAGGACCGACGAGATCGACTCCGCCCCCCCGGAACCGCCGGCCGCGACCGGCGACGGGCGCCAGGCGCCGGCGGGCAGCGTCACCGGTCCTGGCGATGGCGGCGCGGAGGACGACCCAAACAAAAATAAGACCGAAAAGGACATTGAGAAAGAAAAACAAAAAAAAGAAAACGAGAGGGAGACGGAAAAAGCACGAAAGAAAAAAGAAAATCTAGAAGAAGCAGAGAAAGAAAAGGAAAAAGAAAAAGAAAAACGGCAACAATCCATGGCGGATCAAGACGCCGAGCGTTCCAATGCCGACGACGACGCGTCACCCGCCGAGCCCACTCCGGACCCGCCCCCCACGCCGGCCTTCCAAAGCGGCCACGCGACCACCATGGCCTTCCTGAGCGCCTATGTGGCCGCTCTCAAGAATCTGCGGCCCAAGCTGGATCCCTACAACCGCTTCGGCATCAATCTGTATCTGGCTGGCGTCTGCGAGGTGGTGGCGCACACTCAGAGCTTGAGTCAGGAGGAGGTCTATCAGCTTCTGCGAGAGACCGTGGAGGTCATGGGCACGCACGCCACCCAGGCCGCCTCGTTCGTCGAACGGCTCGACTCCTATCTGGTCGAGGACCGCTATGCCCAGATGGTGCGCTGCGGCCGTGAAGCCATGACCTTGTATCAATCGGAACACCAATCCGGCGCGGACACCGCCTTCGCCAGTCTGGGCATGGTGCTGGAAGACTGGAACACCCCCAAGACCCAGAAGATCAGCGGCAGCACCATTGCCATTGTGTTCACCGATATGGTCGGCTCGACCGACCTGACCAGCGAGCACGGCGACGTCAAGGCCCAGCAGATTTTGCGCGCCCACAACGCCGCGGTGCGCTCCGCCCTGGCACGCTTCAACGGACGCGAGATCAAGCACACCGGCGACGGCATCATGGCCACGTTCGAGCATATCCCGGACGCCGTCTGGAGCATGATCGACGTGCTCAAGGCGGTGCACGCCCACAATCAGGCCGAGACCGAGATTCCCTTGCGCATTCGGATCGGCATCAACGCAGGCGAGCCCATCAGCGCCGAGAACGACTACTACGGCCTGGCGGTCACGGTCGCGGCACGCGTCTGCGCCAAGGCGGACATGGACGAGATCATCGTCACCCAGATCGTGCGCGACATGTGCGAGGGCACCAAACTGGTGTTCGAGGACCGGGGCACATTCCTGCTCAAGGGCATTAAGGATCCGCAGCGACTGCACGAGGCGGTGTGGGACGGCGCGCCGTCGCGGCGCTGGCGCGTCGATTCAACGGCCAGCGGTGTGGGACCGGACGGCGAGGGACCTCAGGACAGCGATCCGAACGCCGGACCGGCTGCCCTGCCAAGCCAGCCCGGTGGCGGACGCGATCGCCCGGGCGGCGCCACCATCGATCCGGACGCCGACGGATGGGTGGACCCAAGCTCCGATGCCGACGTCATGACCACCCCCGACGGTATCGCCGATACGCTGGCCGAGCCTGGCGCCGCGGCACCGTCCGGGGTGGCATCCACTGCCAAGGTCGTGGTCGAGTCCGACACGCCCTCAGAACCAGTGACCACATCGCCGACAACGTCAGACCTGGAGGCACCGGCCAAGCCGGGACACCACACCGAGCCCGGAACCGGCGCCGCCGGTGGGCGCGAGGGCGATCCCGAGTCCGGGTCGCTGGCCGACACCCGGGCACGGGCCGGGAAGGACGAGAGACCAGGCTCCGCCCCGCCATCCGCCCGCCCGCCCGACGACGGCGGCGTTGGGGGCGGGGGCATGCCGGATGCGCCCGCGGCACCGGCGGATGACGCCCTGGCTGGACGGCCGGAGGCCCGCGATCACTGACCGGCCCATCGGGCCGACATCCGTCGTCACGGCCTCGCGGTGGTGAGAAATGCGGGCTAGTCACTCCCGTCCCTGCGACGATCCACCGGCGGCGCGGGCCGCGGCCTGGGTGAACTGCTGCCAGAAGAACTTTTGCAGATGCTCCAGATTGCCGATCTGCGCCGGCAGCCAGGTCCGAAACAACACCTCCGGATCGGTGGCCGACAGATTGGCTTCCAGGCGCTCCTGAAGCTGCGCCATCAGCGCCGCCTGCATGGGCTGAACGTCCGGCAGGCCGAGGAAGGCGCGCGCCTCCTCCGGGGTGCAGTCGATATCAATATGCAGCTTCATCGCTGGTGTCCTCCCGGCTCCGGGATCTGCGCGGGATCTGCGCGGGATCTGCGCGGCATCGGCCGGGATCATCGGCACGCACGCCGCCGGCGCCGCGCCAGACGCCCCGGTTGTCTCACGGTCCGCTCATGCCAACCTAAGCCAAGGGCCGCGCGGTTTCCAGTGCGCGCCCCGGCCATCACCAGCCCTCCGCGCGGAGTCGAGACGCCATGAGCCACAACCGCCTGGCCGACGAAATCAGCCCCTACCTTCTGCAGCACAAGGACAACCCCGTGCACTGGTGGCCCTGGGGCGAGGCGGCGTTCGCCGAGGCCCGGACGAGCGGCCGGCCGGTGCTGCTGTCGGTGGGCTACGCCGCCTGCCACTGGTGCCACGTCATGGCGCACGAGAGTTTCGAGGACCCGGCCGTCGCCGCCCGCATGAACGACCTGTTCATCAACATCAAGGTGGACCGGGAGGAACGGCCGGACGTGGACGCCCTGTATATGGCGGCCTTGTCCCTGATGGGAGAGCCTGGAGGCTGGCCCCTGACGCTGTTCCTGACCCCGGACGGACGACCGTTTACGGGTGGCACCTATTTCCCGCCTCGACCCCGGTTCGGCCGACCAGGCTTTCCCGACGTCCTGGAGCGGGTCGCGGCCCTGTATCACGACGGTGACGGCCGGGTGACCCGGGCCGCCCAGAGTCTGCACGAGGCCCTGGACGCCCACGTGCGGGACGGTGGGGGCGCGGCGGCCGGAGGGGTCGCCGTCGCCCTGCCCGAACTGGCCGATCAGGATGCCTGGGCGCGGCGGCTGCTGGAGCATCTGGATCCGGTGCACGGGGGTCTGGCGGGCGCCCCCAAGTTTCCCATGGTCACGGCCCTGGATGCCCTGTGGCGCGCCTTCCGGCGCACGGGCGACCCGGCCCTGGCCCAAGCCGCGCGCCTGAGCCTGGAGCGCATGAGCCAGGGCGGCCTGTACGACCACCTGGGTGGCGGTTTCGCCCGCTACAGCACCGACGATCGCTGGCTGGTGCCGCACTT
>JANQGN010000694.1 GCA_028277295.1 Rhodospira sp. | reverse complement strand
CTGGCGGGCGGCATGCGCGAACACTGGGTCATGGCGTTGTGTGATCCTCTGGATTCGGTGACGGACCGTCGCCGACCCCGCATCCCCGCCATGATGGCGGTCCCGGGTGGCGGCTCCCGCTGGGAGTTTCTATAGTGAGATGACCATGACGGGCGGCGCCACGCTCGACCTGCGGCGCCGGAGAGGAAAGGCGGACGCGGCGACACCCGGACGGGCGGCGGCTCGGCAGATCGCGTATACTGAACCGGACAATGGATATGGTCCGCCCTCCACTGTCCGGCTCGAAGGTGCCTTAAACCGCAGCTATTCGCGACGATGGGTGCCTTCAAGGGTGGACACCCTTGAGCCGTCGTCGCGCTCGGGCCGACCGGCGGCGGACGACGGGCCGAGGTGCCGGCTCTCCCCGCCGTCATCATGGAGCGGACCCGCATGCGTCAACCCAAGTCCGAGTCCTCCTCGCCCTCGGCCAAACCGGCCGGTGGGTCCCGTCGCCGCGCCAGCGGCCGCGATGGACCCAGAAAAGGCCAACCATCCGACCCCGACACGGATGACACCAAGCCGAAGTCTGATCCCAAGACCCGATCCCGGCAAGGCGCCCGGCCCCGGCGCAAGCGACGGCGGTTCCGGATGCCGCCGGGCGCCGGCCTGGCCGTCGCGGTCATGATGCTGGCCGGCGGGTATGGCCTGTACTGGATGCTCGTGGCAAACGTACTGCAGGGCGGTATCGAGTCCTGGGTGGAGTCGCAGCAGGCGGAGGGCCTGACGGTGTCCTTCCGCTCGGCGCGCGTCGGTGGCTTTCCCGGCCCGGTCACCGCCACCCTGGGCGCCGTCGCCGCCCAAGCCAGCGTCGAGCGCGGAGGATGGACCTGGCGCACCGAGTCCATGGCCGTGGAGGTCAACCCGCTGACCCCCTTCGCGCTTACCGTCGACATGGGTCTCTCGCCCCACGCCATCCGCATTCCCGCCGGGTCGAGCAGCGTGGCGTTGACCGCCTCGGCAGAGACCGCGCGCCTGCGTGTCGAGACCGCCAGGGCCAATGTGCAAAGCGCCGAGCTGATCCTGGCGGCGGCCCGTCTGGGCGCCGACGCGCTCGCCGGCGACGCCTATACCCTGGACGCCCTCACCGCTCAGTATGACGCCGATGGTCCCGCCCAGCCGGCCCCCGAGGATGTCACCCACCGACTGACCGCCACCCTGACCGGCCTGACCGTGCCGGAAGCGGCGCGCCTGCCCCTGGGACGGGCCATCCCGGATGCCCGCCTGGACGCGCGCGTTCTCGGGCCCCTGGACCTGGACCAACCCACGGACTCGGCCTTGAGCAACTGGCGCGACGCCAATGGCGCGCTGCTGCTGGACACCCTCACCCTGGAGTGGCCGCCGGTCTCGATGCAGGCCAGCGGCCGGATCGTCCTTGATGACGCCCTGCAACCGGACGCCACACTGAGAGCCCGCATGACGGGATTCGTTCCCGCGCTCAACGCCATGCAGGCGGAGCAGTTGATGCGCGCGGCCGACGCCACCATGGCCAAGGTGCTGCTCGCCAGCCTGTCGCGCCCCGGCCCGGATGGCGACCCGGTGCTTGAGTTGCCCCTGATCGTCCGCGATGACGTTCTGCGGGTGGGGCCGATCGCGGTGTTGTCGGTGCCCCGCATGCCCTGGGGTCCCCCCAGGGGCAGCCTGGGCGCGGTCGGCATCCGCCCCGGCTTCTCGGTGGATCGCGAAGGGAATGTGGTCCCCGATTAGGGCTTGTTGACGATCGAGGTGTGGTCATGGCGGGCCAGGGTGTTCGGCTGGCAAGGAGCGGATGGCGTGGTTCGTCGGGGCGCGCCCGGTCCGGATGCGGCCGGGGCCCCATCGTGCTTGCGTTCGGCGCCCGAAGCTCTTAGGTGTGAACCGCGGCGCCACATGGTCGATCCGTCGCTCGACCGCGTCGCGTCACCGCCCGTTGGCACTGCCAAGGCCCCCCCATGACCGTTCCCCCCCGACCCGAGTCCAGTATCCCGCGCGCGAGCAGACCCGGCTTCGGTGCTGGTCAGGGCCGGCCGGCCGATGCGGCCACCGAGACCTTTAAGCGCGCCACCGCCTCCTGCCTCCGCGCCTTGGCGGCGGTCACCGATCTGCCTGTGACCTTTGCCCCCGGAACCGCTCACGTCGGTCCCGATGGGGCCCGGTTGCCGCAACCGCCGCGCCGGCTTGACAGCGAACAGGTCACCCGCCTGCGCGCCACCGCCGACGGACTGGCCATGCGCTTGCGTCATCACGATCGCCAGGTCCACGCGACCCTGATGCCCACCAGCCCCGAGGCGGCGGACGTTTACAATACCCTGGAACAGGCTCGGGTCGAGACGCTGGGCGCCCGCCGGTTGCCCGGCGTCTCACACAATATCGGCCGAGCCCTGGAACAGCGCCTGGTGGCCGATGGCTTCGACCGCGTCTCGCACCCCGATCAACTCCCCGCCGGCGAGGCCGCGCGGCTGCTGGCCTTTGCCCGGTTCGGCGCCATCGACTTCGGGCCGGCCGGCACCCGCCTGCTGGACCTGGCCCGGCGGCGCCTGGAATCCGACCCGGCGTTCCTGGACGCCCTCGATCAGGCGCTGACCGACCAGGGGCGGTTCGGCCGCTCCGTGCGGCGCTGGATCGATGCTCTCGGCCTGGAGGCGTTCGACGACACCACGCAAGAGTCTGAAACGGCCGAAGGCGACAGCGAGGACGCCCCCGATGCCGAGGGCGACACCGTCGGCGACCAACCACAGGCCGTCTCGTCCGCCGGGCCAGACGCGCCGTCGCCCATGGACGCCGGCGAAGGCGAGGGCGACACGGGCGACGACGACACCGACGCCGTCGCCGAGGCCATGCGGCTAGGCCAGGGAACAGAGGAGCCGGGCGGGGACTCCGGCCCCCGTCATCAGAACGCCGACCCTGGCGACCCGCGTCAAGCCCTGTATCGGGCCTACACCACCCAACATGACCAGGTGGTCGACGCCCCCGACCTCGCCGACCCGGAAGAGCTGAACCGCTTGCGCGCGCAGATGGATGGGCAGCTCGCCCACCTGCAAGGGGTGGTTGCCCGCCTGGCCAACCGACTCCAGCGCCGCCTGATGGCGCAACAACAGCGGGCCTGGGAGTTCGATCTCGACGAGGGCCTGCTGGACGCGGCCCGGCTCGCGCGCGTCGTCGCCAATCCCATGACGTCGCTGTCCTACAAGCAGGAGAAGGACACCCGCTTCCGCGACACGGTGGTCTCACTGCTGATCGACAACTCGGGATCCATGCGCGGGCGCCCCATCAGTGTCGCCGCCCTCAGCGCCGATATTCTGGCCCGAACCCTGGAACGCTGCGCCGTCAAGGTGGAGATCCTGGGCTTCACCACCACCGCGTGGAAGGGGGGCCGATCCCGCGAGACCTGGGTCGCCGATGGCAAGCCACCTCACCCAGGCCGCCTCAACGATCTTCGCCACATCATCTACAAGAACGCCGACGCGCCCTGGCGGCGCGCCCGCCTCAACCTGGGCCTGATGCTGCGCGAGGGGATCCTCAAGGAGAACATCGACGGCGAAGCCTTGTTGTGGGCCCACCAGCGCCTGCTCGCCCGTCCCGAGGCCCGGCGCATTCTGATGGTTATTTCGGACGGCGCCCCGGTGGACGACTCCACCCTGTCGGTGAACGCCGGCAACTATCTTGAACAGCACCTGCGCGACGTCATCCAGATGATCGAGACCCGGTCCGCCGTCGAACTGGTGGCCATTGGTATCGGGCATGACGTCACGCGATACTATCGCCGCGCCGTGACCATCATGGACGCCGAGGATCTCGGGGGCGTGATGATGCGCCAACTGCTGGAGCTGTTCGAGGAAGACTCCCATGCCCGACCGCCCCTGGCAGACATGGGGCCACCGCCCACCGCCCCCACGCGCATGCCCACGGGGGTGATCTGATCGTCCAGGACGCGCCCCTCCGTCGCTCCAGAAGGTCTTCCAGGGCGATCCGTTATCGAACGCTCGGGATTTGCCCTCGTGTCTTCTGTCCGCCGGGACATCATTTCATCATGAGCGGATCCCCCGATTTTTTTGGCAATGACGTCTCAAGAACGCGCCGGAATGCCCGCACGATGGCGGTCGCGCCGTCCCCGATCAGGTTCAGTTTGAGGACACTGAAGCCGAGGGTGGGCAGGTCGAAGGCCGTCACATCGCCATTACAGATGCGATGCTCCTCGGACATTTGATCCATGGGCAGGACGGACAGCCCCAGACCAGCCGAAATCGCCTCACGGACATTGGCATAGCTTTGCCCAGTATAGGCAATCCGCCACGGTGTTCCCGCCCGTTGAAGACGGGACAGCATCAGCCGGCGATAGACGCAGCCCTCATGGAAGGCGACCAGAGGCAGTTCCGTTTGCGTCCAGTCGAAGCCCGGTCGGGCGACCCAGGCCAAGCGCTCGACCGTGAGCGCCTCGGGTGGAGGGGCCTGGTCCGGTTCAACCACGGACTTCGTGAGGACGAGATCCAGTTCGCCCTGGCGCAGGCGGTCTTCCAGTCGGGACGAGGTATCCGAGGTTGTCGTCACGCGGGCGCCAGGATGACCTTCCTCAAAACGCGCGATAACCTGGGTAAGCCCGCTGAGGCTGAAATCATCCATCACGCCCAAGCGGACCGTTCCTGAGCACGACGGGCTGGCGCTCAACGCGCACAACTCGCTCACCAGGGCGAGAATACGGCGCGCATAGGGCTCGACGTCCTTACCGGCGTCGGTCAGGCCTCGAAAGTGCCCTCGGCTTCGCAGGAACAGGCTTTCCCCGAGAATCTCCTCGAGCGC
>JANQGN010000689.1 GCA_028277295.1 Rhodospira sp. | reverse complement strand
CGCGCGGCCGGAATGGTGGGACCTCTACAGCCCGGTCGACATCGATCTGCCGGTCTCGCCGGCGGCGCTGGACCCGCACTCGCGGCGCGTCATGGCGGGCATCCAGGCCGACACGGTCTCGGTGGCCGAGGCGCAGGTACGCAATGCCCGCCACGCCTACTACGCCAACACCTCCTATTTCGATGCGAACCTCGGTTCGATCCTGCGGACGCTGGAGGAAACCCAACGGCTCGACGACACGCTGGTGATCGTCACCGCCGACCACGGCGACATGCTGGGCGAGCGCGGCCTGTGGTACAAGATGACCTTCTTCGAGCCGTCGGCCCGGGTGCCGCTGATCATGGCCGGCCCCGGCGTGGCGCATCGCAGCGTGCCGACGGCCTGCTCGCTGGTCGACCTGCTGCCGACGCTGTTGGAGGCCGCCGGCATCGCGCCGGTGCTGGGCGCGCCCATCGACGGCCGCTCCTTGTGGCCCGTCGCCACCGGCGGCGAGGACACCGCCGACGAGGCCATCGGCGAGTATTGCGGGGAATGCGCCGTCCACCCGATCTTCATGATCCGCCGGGGCCGGTACAAGTACATCCACTGCGATGTCGACCCGCCGCAGCTCTACGACATCGCGGCCGATCCGGGCGAGTTGGCCAATCTGGCGGAGGATCCGGCCCATGGCGAGAGGGCGGCCGGTTTCGCCGCCGAAGTGGCGGCGCGCTGGGACAGCGCGCGCATCCGCGCCGATGTCATCGCCACCCAGCGGCAGAGACGGACGGTGCACGCGGCGATGCAGAAAGGGGCGCTGACCTCCTGGGACTACCAGCCGCGGCGCGACGCCGCCCAGGAATATGTGCGCAACCACCTGGACTGGGCGACCACCGCCGCCCGGGCGCGCTTTCCCCGGTCGTGACCGCAGGCCGCGCCAGCGGCCCGCCGGCCATCAGTCCTCGTCGAGATCGGCGCCGTGGTGGCCGACCAGCACCTCGCGCTTGCCGACATGGTTGGCGCGGCTGACCACGCCCTCGCCCTCCATGCGCTCGATCAGCCGGGCGGCGCGGTTGTAGCCGATCTGCAGGTGGCGCTGGATGAAGCTGGTGGACGCCTTGCGCTCCCGGGCCACCAGCGCCACCGCCCGGTCGTACAGGTCGTCGCCCGAAGACCCGCCGCCGAACCCGCCGTCGTCGGCGACGAAGGGGCCGGCATCGTCCGGCTCCTCCAGAATCTGGTCGTTGTAGTCCGGCTCGCCCTGGGTCTTGAGGAACTTCACCACCGTCTCGACGTCGCGGTCGCTGGCGAAGCAGCCATGCACCCGGGCCAGGCGGCCGGAGCCGGGCATGAACAGCATGTCGCCCAGCCCGAGAAGCTGCTCGGCCCCCTGCTCGCCCAAAATCGTCCGGCTGTCGATCTTGCTGGTCACCTGGAAGCTGATGCGGGTGGGGAAGTTGGCCTTGATGGTGCCGGTGATGACGTCGACGGACGGGCGTTGCGTCGCCATGATCAGGTGAATGCCGGCGGCCCGGGCCATCTGCGCCAGTCGCTGGATGGCGGCCTCCACCTCCTTGCCGGCCACCAGCATCAGGTCGGCCATCTCGTCGACGACGATCACCAGGTTGGGCAGGGGCCGCAGGTCCATGGCCTGCTGCTCATAGACGGGCTCGCCGGTCTCGGGGTCGAAGCCGGTTTGGACCGTGCGCACCACGGCGCCGCCCTCGGCGAGGGCCTTCTCGACCTTCTGATTGAAGCCCTTGACGTTGCGCACGCCCATCTGGCTCATGGCGCGGTAGCGGTTCTCCATTTCCTTGACCGCCCACTTGAGCACCACAACGGCCTTGCCGGGGTCGGTGACCACCGGAGTCAGCAGGTGCGGGATGCCGTCGTAGGAGGACAGCTCCAGCATCTTGGGATCGATGAGGATGAGGCGGCAGCGCTCGGGCGGCAGACGGTAGAGCAACGACAGGATCATGGCGTTGACGGCCACCGACTTGCCGGATCCAGTGGTGCCGGCGATCAGCAAGTGTGGCATGCGCGCCAGGTCGGCGAACACGGGTCCGCCGCCGATGTCCCGGCCCAGCGCAAGGGTCAGCGCCAGGTCGCCCTTGGCGAAGCCCTCGGTGGCCAGCAACTCGCGCAGGTTGACGCCCTGGCGCCGCGCGTTGGGCAGTTCGATACCGATGACGCTCTTGCCGGGAATGACGGCGATGCGCACCGAGACCGCGCTCATGGCGCGGGCGATGTCGTCGGCCAGGCCGATGATGCGCGCGGTCTTGATGCCCGGGGCTGGCTCCAGCTCGTAAAGGGTGACCACCGGGCCGGGGCGCACGCGCACGATCTCGCCCTTGATGCCGAAGTCACCGAGCACGCCTTCCAGCAGGCGGGCGTTGTTGGCCAGGGCGTCTTCATTGATGCGGCGCTGAGTCTCCGTGGTGCGCGGTGGGCTGAGCAGATCCAGCGGCGGCAGCGGGGCGGTGTCGGTACCGTTGTCGTGCTCTGGAAACAGGCTGCCCTGGCGCGCGCGCAGGGTTTCGCGGGCGCCGCGCGCCGGGGATGGGCGGGCCGGCGCCTCGACCACCGCGCGGCGCTGGCGTCCGCCGGTCGGCTGCGTGGCGGATCCCGTGTGCGCCGAACGGGTCACTGGCACGGGGTCGGGCAGAGGCGGGCGGAGCCCCGGGTCCGCTGCCTCGCTTGCGTGGTCGGGCCGCGGGCGGGCGATCGCGGCCCGTGCGAAGGCGGCCAGGCGCACGATCACGGCAATGGGCGTCAGGGCGGCGACGGTCATCCGGTGACCGCCGGCAAACAGGCCCGCGCGCGCGTCCCGCAGGTGTGCCCAGCGCAAGCCCAGGCCGAGGATGGTCAGCCACACGCCCAGCGCGCCGGCCAAGGCCGGGGGCACCAGGTCCCAGGTTCCATCCGGGGCGATGTCGGCCAGGCCGTGCAGGCTCCAGGACAGCAGGACGCCACCCAAGGCGCCCCCGCCGCCGGCGTGGGTTGGCCACGGGTCCAGAGGCGGCAGCGCCGCGAGCGCGAACGCCAGCGCCGGCAGCGCGACCACCACCGCCACGGGGCGCCACCGCGGGCCCTGGATCGGCTCGCCGGTCAGCAGCCGCAGGCCCCAGACGGCCGCCGCCAGCACGGCGGGCGCCGCCGCCAGGCCCAGCAGCTGCAAGGCCAGGTCGGCCAGCACGGCGCCGGCCGGACCCATCATGTTCAGCGGCCGGTCGGGGCTGGACACATTCCACGACGGGTCCTGGGGTGTGTAGGTCAGCAAGGCGGCGGCCGCGCCCATGGCCACGCCGAGAAGCACCATGCCAAGGACGCGGCGTCCGCCGCGGACCAGGGCACGGGCCAGGTCGGGGGGCAGGAACGGAGTCCGGTGCCCCACCACGGCGCTTTTCGTCATGGATACGCGCCCTCCTTGCCCCTGCCCCGGCCGACGCCTCGATCGGGGTCTGTTCGAAGCCGCATAATAGGAAGTTTTACAGAGAGTTATGGGAAAGCTTTGTATTTGTTTCTGAAGGATACCCATGTTCGGCGTCGGGAGCAAGGCTCTGTTTCGCGCGGGGCGCCGTGGGCCTGGCTGGAGGACCGCGGTCAGACCGGAGCCATGCTTGCCCGTGGCGCGCGGTTCGGCGACAATCCGCCTGGTCGGTTCTCGACCGCCGGGCGTGAGAACGGACCGGCGGACGGGCCGTGAGATGAGGACGCGATGAAGAAGGCCAGCCCATCGAGTAGACTCCCCGTCGACGACGACGAGGGCAAAAGGGAAGCCATTGGATGCCTGGTTGTCCTGGCGTTGATGGCCGCGATTGGTGGGGCGGTGGCCTTGTTCGTGGACTTTGGTGGTGGCGAGACGGATACCGAGTCCGCGACCGAGGAGTTGCCCATCACCAAGATCGAGGCTCTGGAGGACAAGCGCGTTGTGCGCGACGCCGCCGGAACGATGCTGGGCCGCAATCTGGAGGTCGATCTTGAGGATCGCGGGCGCGTGGTGGCGCGGAGTGGCGTGGTCGCCGATCTGATCGCCCAATATGCTCGCCATGGCGCCGAGCCGGAGGTCATCGAACGGGAACTGAAGCGGCGCTCGGTCTGTTACAACGGCCAGCAGGCCCGGCTGGTGCCGCCGATCCTGGATCCGGAGAGCGACGGCTTCGCGCTCGCCTATGGCGCCGCCAGCCACGCAGAGGGCGATCCGTTCCCGCGTCTGGAATTCTTCCATGGGCTCTCTGGCGATCTTGAGTCCGTTTACTACGTCAGTCTGACCCGGACGCCGATCCGCGGGTTCGACGCCATCGGCGAGCGAATTCCCAATACCCGCAAAGCGGTGGGCCGGGTCATGCTGGAATGGGTGGCGGAGGTGGCCAATACCTCCTGCCCCCGGGAGCGGCCGGCCCACGCGGTCGGCGGGTCGGTTCATGTTGGAGAGCCCCGGTGAACGAGAACGACGGCGACGACGTCCGGACGGAAGGCACGCCCGAGACCACAAGCGCGGAGGACCAGGGACCGGCGAAAGCCCCGGCGAAAAAGACCCCAGCGAAAAAGACGCCAGCGAAAAAGACGCCAGCGAAAAGGGCTGCGGCCAGGAACGCGTCTCCTCGGAAGACCGCCGCCAAGACGACCGGCGAGACGCGAAAAAAGGCGACGACCCGCAAGGCAACAACCAAGGCGGGCGACAGGGCGAACGTCAAATCCGAGGCCGTGGCGGGCGTCGATGCCGTGGCCAGCGAGCCGGCCCCGCGCGCCACCCGGTCGCGGGGCAAGGCCGCCGCGCCGGCGGCGCCCGTCGCCAGGGCGATCACCGAGCCGGCCGCCTCCGCCGGTCTGTCGGCCGACGTGGTGGTGATCGGCGGCGGTCTGGTCGGCGGCACCCTGGCCTGCGGGCTCGCTCAACACGGGATCAGCGTCCTTGTCGCGGAGCGCGAGGATCCGGCCGGCTGGATGAGCAACGCCTATGACGGTCGCGCCTCGGCGGTGGCCCTGGGCGGGCAGAAGGTTCTGGAGGCGCTGGGCCTGTGGCGGTACATGGCGGACGTGTGCCAGCCGATCAACGATATCCGCATAGCGGACTCCGATGCGCCGCTGTTCATGCATTATCACCGGCATGAAGCCGGTGATGAGCCCATGGGCTATATGGCTGAGAACCGGGTTACGCGGCAGGCCATTCAGGCCCGTTTGGCGGCGTTGTCGCATGCGACCCTGCTGGCGCCCGTCACCGTGGCGGGCGTGACACGGGATGCTTATGGCGCGGAGGCGCGCCTGACGGATGGCCGCCGGCTGCGCGCGCGTCTGGTGGTGGCGGCCGATGGGCGTGCCTCGCCGACGCGGGTGGAGGCGGGAATCGCCACCGTGGGGTGGGACTACGATCAAGCGGCCATCGTCCTGACCGTCGAGCACGAGGTTGCCCACAACGGCGTGGCCATCGAGCACTTCTTGCCGGGTGGGCCGTTCGCCACCCTGCCGCTGACGGGCAACCGTTCGTCCATCGTCTGGTCAGAGCGGCGCGCCTGGGTACCGGCGCTGATGGCGCTGCCCGAGGACCGCTTCAAGGCAGAGTTCATGGACCGCTTTGGGGATCAGTTCGGTGATGCCCGCTTCGTGGGGCCACGGTTCAGCTATCCGCTGTCGCTCCAGTTCGCGCAACGCTACACCGCCCAGCGCCTGGCGTTGGTGGGCGACGCGGCCCACGCCATGCATCCGGTGGCTGGTCAGGGCATGAACTACGGCCTGCGTGACGTGGCGGTGCTGGTGGAGGAACTCGTGAAGGCGCACCGGCTGGGCCTGGACGTGGGCGCGCCGGCGACGCTGGCCCGATACGAGCGGCTGCGGCGCGTTGACAACCTCATCATGCTGGCGGCCACCGATGGGATCGTTCGGCTGTTCTCCAACGATATCGGCCCCCTCCGCCTGGCGCGCACCGCCGGCCTGGCGGCGGTGGATCGCATGGGGCCGCTGAAGCGGATGTTCATGCGTCACGCCATGGGAACGTTTGGAATCGTCGGTGGCGTGCCCCGGCTGATGCAAGGACGGACCTTGTAGGCATGCGCGGTTCAGTTCAGTTCAGTTCTCGTCGTAGTTATACTCGCGGCATTCGAACTCCAGCACCGGTCCGCAGCGGTAGAAAGCGACGGTTCCGAAGCGGTGGGCTGTCTGTGTGAGGAGAACGTGA
>JANQGN010000665.1 GCA_028277295.1 Rhodospira sp. | reverse complement strand
TTGACGGTGACCGGGTTGGCCACCTGGTTGCGCTCGATCAGCCGCTGGCAGGTGTCGTAGATCAGGGCATGCGCCGGGTGGATGAAGTGCTCGGGGCGCAGGAAATCGCCCACCTTCTCCAGCACCTTATTGTTGGTCAGCAGCGCGCCCAGGAACGCCTGCTCGGCCTCCAGGCTGGCCGGCGGCGGCCGCGGGCTGGATTCGGGTGTTTCCGGACCACCGTCGTTGGCGTGCGACGGGGTCCGGGCGCGGGGGGTGTGGCTATCCATGATCCGATCATAGCGCGGCGAGCGCTCCGATGGAGCCGGTCGGCTGCGCCCGTCCCTGAGGATCCGGTGGACAGAAAAACAATAACACCGGGGATAAGTCCGCTTTCTTGTGATGGTGTCGGGTCCTGCACCGGGTCTTGAAGGAGCCTGGACCCGTGGGATCCCCGGTCCCTCTCTGCCGGCCGCCTCACCAGTCCGGGCAGCCCGCCCCCCGCCAGGCGTCCAGGGCCACGGCGGCCAACTGACCCGGGGGGGTGGTGGCCAGGCGCTCCAGGGTGGCGGCGGCGCGGGCGCAGAAGCCGGCGCGGTCATGGGTGCTGTCGGCGGCGGCCCCGTTGGCCAGGCGGGTGACCAGCCGGTCCACCTGGGTCATGCCGCCGCGGTCCCGGAAACGGCTGGCCAGGGAATCGGCGTTGACTGACAACTGTGTCCGGAACCGGGTGATGAACACGCCGTAGGCCTCGCGCTGGTCGCAGGTGAGGGCCGCCACCATCAGGCGGGTCTGCAAGGCACGGGTGGCGATCACCGGGGGGGGGACCTTAGTCTGGGCGGCGAACCCGCAGGATGGCCCGGCCGGCGGCGGCACCGCCGTGACGCCGAGAACGTGCGCGGCCTGACCGTCGGGCGAGGCGCGAGCCGCATCCAGAGGCAACGCGAGGACGGAGAGGACAGACAGGATCAGGGCCAGGACCAGGATCATGCGCGATGATGGGGTCCGGATCACGTCCCCGCCACGCGCCCGCCCTGGTCGCCTGTCACCGCTGTCGCCTGCCCTCATGGTGCCCCCGGCTCCCCGCCGGCCTCCTGCCCCACGGTCGTCCCAGGGTACCTCAGGGGGGCCCAAAAGGGAATCCACCGCCACGCGAAAAGCGAGCCGAAAACGGGTGAAGTCAAGCCGTTATGGCGGTAGTGTTGGCCCGCCCGGGACCACCTGCGGGGACAGGTTCGGGTCGAGACCCAAGACAAACCCGATGGACAGACCGGAGGATCGCCGCATGAGTGCCTATGTCGCGCCCGTCGAGGACATGCTGTTCGCCCTCGATCTGGCCGGGCTGGCAGACCTGGTCGCGCTGCCCCGCTTCGCCGAGGCCAGCCCCGACCTGGTCTCGGCCATCCTGGAGGAGGCCGGAAAGTTTGGCGCCGGGGTGCTGGCGCCCCTCAACGAGATCGGCGATCGCCAGGGCTGTGCCCTGGAGCCCGACGGCACCGTTCGTCTGCCCGAGGGGTCCGTGGAGGCTTACGGGCAGTTCGTCGAGGCCGGCTGGCCATCCTTGCCCTTCGACCCGGCCCTGGGCGGCCAGGGACTGCCGGCGGTCGTCGGCGTGGCGGTGGGCGAGATCTGGCAGGCCGCGAACCTGGCCTGGGCGATCGGGCCCCTGCTGACCACCGGCGCGATCGAAGCCCTGAGCGCGCATGGCACCGTCGACCAGAGGCGCGTGTATCTGCCCAGGCTGGTCAGCGGCGAATGGACCGGCACCATGAACCTGACCGAGCCGCAGGCGGGCTCAGACCTGGCCCAGTTGCGCTGCAAGGCCGAACCGGCGCCGGACCTGGGCGAGGACGTCTACCGTCTCTTCGGGCAGAAGATCTTCATTTCCCACGGCGACCACGAGATGGCCGAGAACATCTGCCACCTGGTGCTGGCCCGCCTGCCCGACGCGCCCCCGGGGGTGAAGGGGATCTCGCTGTTCCTGGTGCCCAAGGTCCTGGTCAACGACGACGGCTCGCTGGGTGCCCGCAACGACCTCAAGGTGGTGTCGCTGGAACACAAGCTGGGCATCCATGGCAGCCCCACCGCCGTGATGGCCTACGGCGACACGCATGGCGCCGTCGGCACCCTGATCGGCCAGCCCCACAAGGGCCTGGCCTGCATGTTCACCATGATGAACAACGCCCGCCTGAACGTGGGCCTTCAGGGCGTGGGCGTCGCCGAGCGCGCGCTTCAGCACGCGGTGACCTACGCCAAGGAACGCTTGCAGGGCGTGGACGTCACCGATCCCCAGGCGGGCAAGGCGCCGATCATCCACCACCCGGACGTGCGGCGCATGCTGATGACCATGCGCGCCAAGACCCAGGCGGCGCGCCTGCTGACGTACTACGCCGTTGCCCAACTGGATCTGTCCCACGCCCATCCTGACGAGGCGGTGCGCGCCGCCGCCCACGCCCGCATGGACCTGCTGACCCCGGTGGTCAAGGGCTGGTGCACCGATGTGGGCTTCGAGGTCAGCGACGTGGGCGTCCAGGTGTTCGGTGGCACCGGCTATATCGAGGAGACCGGGGCCGCCCAGTTCCTGCGCGACGCCCGGGTCTGCCGCATCTATGAGGGCACCAACGGGATCCAGGCCATCGATCTGGTGGGCCGCAAGCTGCTGCACGACAAGGGCGCGGCGGTCAAGGCGCTGATCGCCGACATGCGCGCCACGGTGATGGAACTGGAGAAAGGGACGCCGGCCAAGTCTCCCCTGGACGTGGCGGCCCTCGCGGTGCCCCTGGACGCCGCCGTGGACGATCTTCAGGCGGCCTCCACCTGGATCCTGGAGCACGCCACGCCCCTGGACGCCCAGGGGGCGTGCACGCCCTATGCCCATCTGTTCGGGATCGCCACCGGCGGCTGGCTGATGGTCCAGGCGGCGGTGGAGGCGCGCCGCCGCCTGGACGCCGGCGAGGGCGACCCGGCCTTCATGACCGCCAAGATCATCACCGCGCGCTTCATGGCCGATGCCATCCTGCCGTTCACCAGGGCCCATCGGGCGGCCGCCATGGCCGGACCCGACAGCCTGATGGCCCTTGAGGAGACGTGTTTTTAGGGGCATCAACTGCACAGGTCACTGCGAAGCGCGAAGCGACGAAGCAAACCGGCGCGCCTGGCGCGGGTTCACCTTGACCAAGGGAAAGCCTTCATTGTCAAGGGCTTGCTCGAAAGCGCGGTGGAAGGCGCCCGTGGGTTCGAAAACGACACGAAGAATGCGCCACGGCGCCAGCCAGGCCACCAGGGCCTGAAAACCGCCGGCATCGTTCGAAACCCGATGGGTCTCTCCCGACGGCCAGCACGCGGCATCGAGATGCGCTTTGGAAATGTCCACGCCAATGGTAACCTCGGTCATCTTTTCCATGTCCTGTGCTTGTCTTCGGGCCTTGATGCCCACGTATCCAATCAGGCCGCTTGGAAAAGACGGGGCCGACCACACTTCGCCACGGCACCATGGTGCCGGCAATCCATCGGTCCGACCCCGCCGATGCCGGGGGTGGCCACCCCCGGCATCGGCCCAACCTTACCGCTTGGGCCACCCCAATCCATAAGACAAGCAATCCAGAGCGAACGGCGGTGACCTGTGCCCTGGATTGTCTTGCCCTCATCTTGCGATGAGGACTCGAAGTGACGTGTTTAATGGGGTCTCGATGGTGATATTCAATGGGCAGGGTTGGTTTTGAGCGGTGCCATTTCTTATTGCCGGATGGGGTTACGAGCAGGTGTCCAACACCCAACTGGCGAATGGCGGCATTAGAATCCTCTTGAAACCCTCCAAATACCCTCGTATGCTAGGTTTATCTAGCGAATGCGTTCGCTGGACACGCTGGCCGCCACAAGGCCATGGTGAGTGAAGGTGCAGCTAAAAATAAATAAAACCGGGGATATACATCCCTGGGGGGATCTGGGACATGAGAACTCACGTGATCACAGTCTTCATAAGAGGATCCCCCCAATGCCCACATTGGTTGGTTTCGTGGAAACCGCGCCCAATCGGGTTGTGGTTCAGGAGTCTTTCGTTGAAGCGGTTGAAATCATTGGTCTTCATCGGCCGTTCGGCGATCCGGAGTCTGACGGGATCGAGCGAGCCGCGCCGGTTCAGGAAATCGTGCCTGAAAAGACCAGGCGGCTCCGAAAGGTAGGATCTGCATGACCAAGACGCGCGTTCAATTCGACCTGACCCAGGACCGTCTGTCCGAGCTGGAAGCGGTCATGGAGACATGCGGCTTCGAAACGAAGAAGGAGTTGTTCAACAACGCCCTTTCCTTCTTCGAGGCGGCCGTCGAGGAGTCTCTCAAGGGCAACGATATTGCCTCCATAAACGAGGATAGAAAGACCTATAACAGGATGATCCTGCCGGCGCTGACCCGGGCCAGGGCG
>JANQGN010000590.1 GCA_028277295.1 Rhodospira sp. | reverse complement strand
TTCCGACTCGGCGGCCATCTTGAGCATCGATGTCTGGGAGTGCAAAAGACTCATCGCATGCGAGAGCATCGTGCCCCCGGCCATGGCGCCACCACTCATATACGCTCCTCCTTCTCCGCCACCAGCCTTCTGGACCCCGGCGCTGTATCCGTCGCCCCCACCGTTTTCGAAGAGGGTCCCGGCCGCCTCGGCACCACCGGCACGGTTGACCACGCTTTCGTGGCCAACAAAGATGTTACCACACACGACAGGGATTGTCGCGTCAGAGCGGCCGTTCTTCAGCAGGTCTCACGATGGCTTCCGCGGGCTCGGCGGGCGTGGGTGCGGCACCGATGGTCCGAGACGCCGCCAAAACGCCCTCCTCTTTTCGAGCGGAGGGGCCTGGTGGGGGAACGGCTGGCCCTACGCCGCCTCGGCCCCCACCGCCTCGCCGTTGACGATCAGGCCGCTCTCGCTGGCGGAGACAACCGCCGTATCGCCATCGCCAATGCGCCCCTCAAGAACGAGGACCGCCAGCGGGTTTTCCAGGTGGCGCTGGATCACCCGCTTGAGCGGCCGGGCGCCGTAGACCGGATCGTAGCCACGCCCGGCCAGCCATGCCTTGGCGGCCGCGTCCAGGGACAGGACGATACCTCGATCCTCCAGGCGCTGGGCCAGGCGGGCGGTCTGAATGTCCACGATGCCCCCCATGTGCTCCTTGAACAGCCGGTGAAACAGCAGGATCTCGTCCAGGCGATTGAGGAACTCCGGCCGGAACGCGGCGCGCACCTCCTCCATGACCACCCCGCGCACGGCCGCCGAGTCCTCGCCCTCGGCCTGCGCGGCCAGCACGTCCGCGCCCAGGTTGGAGGTCATGACGATCAGCGTGTTCTTGAAGTCCACCACCCGGCCCTGACCGTCGGTGAGGCGGCCCTCGTCCAGCACCTGGAGCAGCACGTTGAACACGTCGGGGTGGGCCTTCTCCACCTCGTCGAACAGGACAACCTGGTAGGGCCGGCGGCGCACCGCCTCGGTCAGCGCCCCGCCCTCGTCATAGCCCACGTAGCCCGGGGGCGCGCCGATCAGGCGGGCCACGGCGTGCTTTTCCATGTACTCGGACATGTCGACGCGGATCAGCGCCGTCTCGTCGTCGAACAGGAACGCTGCCAGCGCCTTGGTCAACTCGGTCTTGCCGACACCGGTGGGCCCCAGGAACAGGAACGAGCCGATGGGCCGGTTGGGATCGCCCAGGCCGGCCCGCGCCCTGCGCACGGCGTTGGCGACGGCGGTCACCGCCTCCGCCTGGCCCACCACGCGGGCGGCCAACGCGTCCTCCATTTTCAGCAGCTTGTCGCGCTCTCCGGTGAGCATGCGATCCACCGGAATCCCGGTCCAGCGGGAGACCACGCCGGCCACGGTCTCGTCGGTGACCACCTCGTTCAGGGTGGCCTGGGCCTGGCTGGCCTCGGTCTCCTCCAGACGGCGGATCAGATCGGGGATCACGCCGTACTCCAGCTCTCCGGCGCGCGCCCAGTTGGCCAGGCGCTTGGCGACGTCCAGGTCACCACGCGCCTGGTCAAGCTGCTCCTTGAGCCTGGTGACGTCGGCCAGGGCGCCCTTTTCGCGGCGCCACGCGGCCTCCATCTCCCCGGCTTTCAAGTCCAGGTCCGAAAGCTCGTCCTCCAGCTTGCCCAGGCGGTCGCGGGAGGCTGGGTCGGTCTCCTTCTTCAGGGCCTCGCGCTCGATCTTAAGCTGGATGATGCGGCGGTCCAGTTCGTCCAGGGCCTCTGGCTTGCTGTCCACCTGCATGCGCAGGCGGGCGGCGGCCTCGTCCACCAGGTCGATGGCCTTGTCCGGCAGGAAGCGGTCGGTGATGTATCGGTTGGACAGCGTCGCCGCCGCCACCAAGGCGCCATCGGCGATGCGTACCCCGTGGTGGAGTTCGTACTTCTCCTTGAGGCCGCGCAGGATGGAGACGGTGTCCTCCACCGTGGGCTCGGCCACGAACACCGGCTGGAAGCGCCGGGCGAGCGCCGCGTCCTTCTCCACATGCTTGCGAAATTCGTCGAGCGTGGTGGCACCCACGCAGTGCAACTCGCCCCGCGCCAAGGCCGGCTTCAGCAGGTTGGAGGCATCCATGGACCCCTCCGCCCGGCCGGCGCCCACCAGGGTGTGCATCTCGTCGATGAACAGCACGGTTTCGCCGTCGCTGGAGGCGATCTCGCCCAGCACCGCCTTCAAGCGCTCCTCGAACTCGCCGCGATACTTGGCCCCGGCCACCAGCGCGCCCAGATCCAGCACCATCAGCCGCTTGTCGCGCAAGGACTCGGGCACGTCACCATTGACGATGCGCAGCGCCAGGCCCTCGGCGATGGCCGTCTTGCCCACCCCAGGCTCGCCGATCAGAACCGGATTGTTCTTGGTGCGCCGGGACAGCACCTGGACGGTGCGGCGGATTTCCTCGTCGCGGCCGATCACCGGATCCAGCTTGCCGTCGCGCGCCGCCTCGGTCAGATCGCGGGCGTACTTCTTGAGGGCATCGTATTGCGTCTCGGCGCCCGCTGAGTCGGCGGTGCGGCCCTTGCGCAGGGCCTCGATGGCCCCGTTGAGCGCCTGGGCGGTGACACCGGCATCGGCCAGGACCTTGGCCGCCGCCGTCCCCTTGGCCAGCGCGAGGGCCAGCAACAGGCGCTCCACGGTGACGTAGCTGTCGCCGGCCTTGGCGGCCATCTGCTGGGCCTGGTCGAGCACCCGGCTCGCCGGCTGCGCCCAGTACATGGACGAGGCCCCCGCCACCCGGGGCAACTTGCCCACGGCGAGATCGATGTCGGCCTTGGCCCTGTCGGCATCGCCACCGGCGGCGACGATCAGACGCGCGGCCAGGCCCTCGGGATCGTCCAGCAGCGCCTTCAACACGTGCTCGGGCGTGACCTGCTGGTGGGTCTCCCGGAGCGCGATGGTCTGCGCGGCCTGCAGGAAGCCCTTGGCACGATCGGTGAATTTCTCGATGTCCACGATGAAGGTCCTCTTGTTTGCGGCGAGGACAGCGGCCCCCTGGACAAGGCTGGCCAGCGTCCCCCCGGATGGCGTCCCCGAATGGCGGACGCCGGGTGATGATCAGGCTTGGTCCGATATGGGGAGCAATCAGGGGTCCTCGCAAGTTGCGACGCCCACGGCGCGCGGGAAACCCCGGTCTAAGCCCTTGACCCGCCGGGCGCCGCCGGGTTCGCTGTCGCATCCGCATCCCCCGCCCGGCAGGCCCCGTCCCATGCCCGTTCCCGACACCCCGACCAGCCCCGTCACGGTGGACCTGACCGCCGTCATTATCGCCGTGACCGACGAGAGGCCGGTGACGCTGGTCCTGTCCGGCGGGAACGGCGGGCGGCCGGCCCTGCCCTCCGGTCCCTTGCAGCCGCGCCACGGGACCTTGCAAGCGGGCCTGCGCAACTGGGTGGAGCGCCGCACCGGCCTGGACCTGGGCTACGTGGAGCAGCTCTACACCTTCGGCGACCGTCCGCTGCCGCCCGGGGATCCCCGCCGCGAGGGTGGAGGCCGCACCCTGTCGATCACCTATCTGGCGCTGGTGCCCGAGGCCGGCCCCGTCCCCGATCCCACCTCGGCGTGGGTGCCCTGGTATGCCTGCTTCCCCTGGGAGGACGGCCGCGCGGGCCCGCCGCCGGCCCGCGATGCGATCCTGTCCGCGCTGGAGACCTGGGCGGCCACCGCACCCGATGCCGAGACCCGCGCGGCGCGGGCCGAGCGTACCGGCCTGACCTTCGGCCAGTGCTCGGCGGCCTGGGACGTGGAGCGCGCGCTCGAGCGCTACGAGCTTCTGTATGCCGCCGCGCTGGTGCCAGAAGCCTGGCACGACACCGGCCAGCCGCCGCCCGAGACCCTGGGCGCCGCCTGGGCCGGCCGGCCCTTGGCGATGGATCACCGCCGCATCCTGGCAACGGCCATCAGCCGCTTGCGGGGCAAGATCAAGTACCGCCCGGTGCTGTTCGAATTGCTGCCCGAGACCTTCACCCTGCTGCGCCTGCAACGCACCGCCGAGGCCATCTCGGGCGTGCCGCTCCACAAGCAGAACTTCCGGCGCCTGGTGACCCAGCAGAAGCTGGTGGAGGAGACCGGCGCGGTGGAGACCGACACCGGCGGCCGGCCGGCGCGCCTGATGCGCTTCCGCCCCGAAGTCGCCCTGGAGCGGCCGGCGCCCGGCGTGCGCGTGACGGCGACGCGGCGCGGGTCGTTTCCGTGACCGTGTCATCGCCTTGAAACATTCACCGGATCGACTATACTCTGTCTGAGCATAAGGGCCGGGCCTTGAGTCCCGGCCCCTCTTTCGACCCTTGAAATGCTCAAAAGGAGCACAAGGAGGCCACCATGCCCCATGCCCCCGGGAGGGACGCCGAGATCCTGCCCTACACCCCACAGGTCGCGGCCCGCACGGCCGCCCTGCGTGATCGCCTGGCCGCCGTGGTGCCGGATGAGGAGTGGCCGGCCCACGCCCCGGAGATCGACGCCATCCATGGACTGAAACAGCAACGCGACGCCATCGTCCTGGCCCATAACTACATGACGCCCGAGATCTTCCACGGCGTGTCCGACATCCGGGGCGACTCCCTGGCCCTGGCCCGCGAGGCCGCCGCCTCCGACGCCAGTGTGTTGGTGGTGGCGGGTGTGCACTTCATGGCCGAGACCGCCAAGCTGGTGAACCCTGGCAAGACCGTGCTGATTCCCGACACACGCGCCGGGTGCTCCCTGGCGGAGGCCATCACCGCCGCCGACGTGCGCGCGCTGCGCGCCGCCCATCCGGGCGTGCCGGTGGTGACCTACGTGAACACCTCGGCGGCCGTGAAGGCCGAGTCCGACATCTGCTGCACCTCGGGCAATGCCGTGCGCATCGTCGAATCCCTGGGCGTGCCGCGCGTGATCATGCTGCCCGACCGCTTCCTGGCGGACTACGTGGCCCGGCGAACGGCGGTGGACATCATCCCCTGGCAGGGACAATGCGAAGTGCACGAGCGCTTCACGGAAGAAGACATCCGCACCATGCGCCGCGCCGTGCCGGGCGTCGCCGTGGTGGCTCACCCGGAATGCCCCCGCGACGTGCTGGAGGCCGCCGACCATGTGGGCTCGACGGCCGGCATGATCGACTGGCTGAAGCGGGAGCGGCCGGCCAGCGTGTTCCTGGTCACCGAGTGCTCCATGAGCGACAACGTGGCCGCCGAGATGCCAGAGACCCGTTTCGTGCGCCCCTGCACCCTGTGCCCGCATATGAAACGGATCACGCTCACCGGCATCCGCCGGGCGCTGGAAACGCTGGCGCCGACGATCGAGTTGGACACCGACACGGCCGCCCGCGCCCGCGTGCCCGTGGACCGGATGTTGGCGGTTCGATGATGGCTAACGACCCGGCACGAGGACTCAACGGCGTGTCTCATCGAGGCCCCCTGCCTGACCTGATGGTCGAACCCATCGTGCGCGCCGCCCTCTTGGAGGATCTGGGGCGCGGCGGCGACCTCACCACCGACCTGTTGATCCCGGAGGACCTGACGGCGACGGCCGCCCTCGTGGTCCGCGAGGCCGGCACGGTGGCGGGGATCGGCGTGGCCGCGCTGGCCTTCCGGCTGCTCGATGTCCGCGTGACCTGCCAGCCGACGACGCAAGACGGCGCGGCAGTGACGGCCGGCGACGTGGTCCTGCGGGTTGAGGGGCCGGCCCGCGCGATCCTGTCGGCCGAGCGGGTGGCGCTCAACTTCCTGGGGCGCCTTTCGGGCATCGCCTCCGCCACCGCCGGGCTGGTGACGGCGGTGGCCGGCACCCGCGCCCGTGTCGCCTGCACCCGCAAGACGACCCCGGGCTTGCGGGCGCTGGAGAAGTACGCCGTGCGCGCCGGCGGCGGCGCCAATCACCGGCTCGGACTGGATGACGCGGTGCTGATCAAGGACAACCACGTCGCCCTGGCCGGCGGGGTGGTGGCGGCGCTGACCCGGGCGCGGGCCGGGGTCGGCCATATGACCAAGGTGCAGGTGGAGGTGGACACCCTGGCGCAGCTTGACGAGGCCCTGGCGGCCGGCGCCGACGCTATCCTGTTCGACAACATGACGCCCGATACGC
Source organism: Rhodospira sp. (assembly GCA_028277295.1). Classification (GTDB taxonomy): domain Bacteria; phylum Pseudomonadota; class Alphaproteobacteria; order Rhodospirillales; family Rhodospirillaceae; genus Rhodospira. Next base: position 2,301 of record JANQGN010000590.1, on the reverse strand, counting down.
TGGCCGAGGGCGTGCGCCGGGTGGCCGGCCGGGCGGTGACCGAGGCATCCGGAGGCATCACGCCCGACACCATCGCCGCCGTGGCCGCCAGCGGCGTGGACCTGATCTCGGTGGGCTGGCTCACCCACAGTGCTCGCGGCCTCGACGTCGGGTTGGATGTGGTGATCGCGCCGCCTTGACGGGACCGGTTCGGGTTGTTGGGGGAGCCCTGTTGGCATATCCTGCCAATAGACCACGTCCAACCTCCAGGGAGTCACGGCCATGCCCACCCGCAACGTCGTCATCACCGACCACCAGGCCACGATGATCGAGCGCCTGGTGGCCTCTGGCCGCTACCAGAACGCCAGCGAGGTGCTGCGCGACGGCCTGCGCCTGATCGAGACCCGCGAGGCTGAGGAAGCCGCGCGCCTGCAAGCCTTCCGCGACGCCGTGGCGGTCGGTATCCGCGATATCGAGGAAGGGCGGTACATAAGGTTTGACAACGCGGACGATGCAGCGAATTACTTGTCCAGACGCGCCAACACAATCTTGCAAGACTCCAAATACGGCGACTCGAAACCTTGAACACACGCGCGGGACGATGGAACGTCCGCCTCACTCCGGCGGCCGTGCATGACTTCGATGATATCGTGGAATGGACTGCGGACCATTTCGGCCCAACCCAAGCCGGCCGGTACGGGGACACAGTCCTCAATGCCCTTCGGATTCTCCGCGTCGGCCCCTCGGCTCTGGGCGTCCGGCCGCGCGATGACATCGCTCCCGGCCTGATGACCCTCCCCTTGACGCGGGGCGGGCGGAAGGGCCGCCATCTCATCGTCTTCCGGACGGCCCCCGATGAGAACCACCCCACCCTCGACGTCCTGCGCATTCTCCACGAGTCCATGGACCTGCCGCGCCACCTGAGCGACGACGAGACCGCGTAACGCGATCGCCGTCTCACTCACCCAAACGCGACTCACCCAGACTTGGCATCGGCTCGTCGGCCTCCGCCTTGCGGAAGAACAGGGTCACCTCGCCCAGGGTGAAGCCCCACTTGGACATGGTCGCGCGGTTGACGAGCACGCCACCCGGCTGTAGCCACATCCAGTCATTGAAGTGTACCTTCAGGGACCGCTCGCCCATCTTCAGGTCCAGATCGTAGGCCCAGTTGAGCGCGTTGCCGTAGGCGTGGCCGGTGGCGACGCCAATGATGTCGTCCGCGCGGCCCTCGTAGCTGTGCTCGCCGAGACGCCGGATGCGCCAGACGCGCCGGTCTTTCTCTCCGTCGGCATAGGCGAAGTGTTCGTCCAGGGTCAGGGTCTCCCCGTCCCACGTGCCCTCGATATCCACGACGAACTGGCGGCGCAGCTTGCCGAAGCGATCCTCGAAGATGCCCCAGGCCAGGGTGCGGCCAAGGAAGTACTCCTCCAGGACCAGCGTGGGCTCGGTGTCGGCGAAGTCCTCTGGCTTCATGGTGTCGCATCCTGTCATGGTGGCGGTGACAACGATCAGCAGGGCGGCCACGGCCAGGCCAGCCACCCACCGGGACAGGCGCCAGCGTCGGCGGGGGGCTGGCGGCTTTTCTCGGGACGACGTCAGCATGGCAGGGCTCCGATCCGGTCCAGGCGTTTGCGAATGATGCCCTGGCGGCGGCGGGTCAGCGGATGGTGCCAGACCAGGGCGATCACACCGACCTTCAGAACCACGGGCACCAGGGCGTAGAGAGTGACCAGCGTTCCCAGTGCCAGCGGCGTTTGCGTCGTGGCGTCGGCGTCCAGGCCGGCGGCCTCCAGGATCGGGAAGGCCAGGCCCACCGCCAGCGCCAGCGCCCCCTTGGTGCCCATGCCCCAGAGGGCAAAAAAGATGCCCTCGCGGCGGCGCCCGGTGCGCAGCGCATCCAGGTCGATGACATCGGCCTGCATGGCCGGGGGCAGCGCCAGGTCGGCGCCCAGGGCGGCGCCCGTCAGCAGGCAGATCACGGCGAAGGTGGCGACCCCGGCGGCGCCGGGCTCCAGCAGCGGCACCCAGATGAAGGCCGCGCAGGCCAGGGCCATGGCGGTGGCCCAGGCGCGATGCTTGCTCCAGACGCGGCTGAGCGCCAGCCAGCCGGGGATGGCCGCCACGGCGGCCACGAAGTAGAGCAGGATCAGCGCGTCCCGGGTGGCGGCGTCCACGCCCAGGCCGTGCCGCAGGTACAGCGGAAACAGCACCGCCGGCAGCCCTCCGGCCAGGCCGTTCAACACCCAGGCGGCCAGCAGCCGCAGGAAGGGGCGGTTGCCCAGCACCGCGCGCGCCTGCCCCCAGGATGAGGCGCCCAGCCGC
>JANQGN010000455.1 GCA_028277295.1 Rhodospira sp. | reverse complement strand
CTGGCGGTGGTAGGTCTCGTGGCGGTCGGTCCAGCGGGCGAAGGTCTGGTGCTCCAGGGAGGTCGCCCGCAGCAAGGCGATGACGGACAGGCTCTCCGTCAGTGCCCGGGCCAGGCGGCCCCGGGCCAGGCCCACCTGATCGCCGATGGGGATCTGGCGGGCGTTGATGGCGCGCAGCACCAGGGCGTTGATGCTGGTCAAGACCAGTGCGGCCAGCGCCAGGCGAACGTCGAAGGCCGCCATGACCAGGAACAGGACCGGTACCGCCGCCAGGTCGAGGATCGCCGGGATCACGTCGGACAGCAGGCGTCGCGCCAGACGGTCGTTCTGGCGCACCACGGCGGCCAGGTCTCCGGCTCCATAGCAGGCGATGAAGGCCGGATCGGCCTCCAGGAAGCGGCGCGCCACCCGGGCCGACGACCGCATGGCGTAGCGCACCTGCATGGCGTGGACGCCCCGGCTCACCGCCAGGCTGAGCCCGGCCCGAAGGGCGCCGGCCACCAGCATCAGCGCCACCACGCCGGCCAGCGGCAGGGAAGCGCCGTCGGTAAGGTAGCCGTCGATGAACACCTGGGAGAACACCGGCAGCAGCAGCCCGGTCAGCACCAGACCCAGCGCCGCCGCCGCCAGTGTGGCGCGCACCCCCTCCACATCCCGGAGGAGCTGGGCCAGCGCCGCCAGGTCCAGGTGGCGCAGGACGGTGGTGAAGGTCAGGCGCATGAGGGGCCAGCCGGAAGGTGGGGCCGGTGCCGGGAACGCTGGCGTGGTTACCGGGGCTCCAGCCGAAGGGCGCCGTCCAGGCGGGTGACACTGCCGTTCATCATCGGGTTCTCGATCAGCGCCCGCACCATGCGGCCGAACTCCTCCGGCCGGCCCATGCGATGCGGATGCAGTGTCTTCTGGATCAGGTTGTCGTAGATGTCCTGGGACAGGCCCTCCATCATCGGTGTCAGGAACAGGCCAGGGGCGATGCAGGCCACGCGCACACCGGAGCGGGCCAGGTCGCGCGCCGCCGGCAGGGTGAGCGCGGCGACGCCGCCCTTGGAGGCCGCGTAGGCCACCTGACCCACCTGACCCTCGGTGGCGGCGATGGAGGCGGTGTTGATGATGACGCCGCGTTCGGGCTCGTCGGGATCCAGGTTCGGCAAGCCCACCATGGCGGCGGCGGCCTGGCTCATCACGTTGAAGGTGCCGATCAGGTTGATGGTGATGACGCGCGAGAACACGTCCAGGTCATGGGGCGTGCCGTCCTTGCCGACCACCCGCCCCCCGGCGACGATGCCCGCGCAGTTGACGCACATGCGCGCCGGTCCGTGGGCCTCCGTGGCTCTCCGCAGGGCATCGCCGACGGACTCGGCGCTGGTGACGTCGCAGGCCAGGCCCAGTCCGTCGATGTCGGAGGCGGTGGCCCGGGCGCCGTCCTCGTTGAGGTCTAACACCGTCACCCGGGCGCCGGCCTCGGCCAGCGCGCGCGCGGTCGCCTGTCCCAGGCCCGAAGCGCCGCCCGTCACAACGGCGGCATGACCCTTGATTTGCATGGCTGGTGGTCTCCCTGGTCCGGCTTTATTGGTTCGCCCCCGGGTGTGGTCAAGGGCCTGCGCCAAGCACTACCGAAAAGGGGGCCAGCGCGCCAGCGTCGATGACGCCAGGTCCGGGGTGCCCGAGGTGTAAGGATCAAGCGCCGGGGGTGTCGCCGGCCGGCGGCGGCCCGCTCCGCCCCAGTTGCGCCTCGCGGTAAAGGATGTAGAGCGCCGAGCCGATGATGATCGCCGCGCCGACCAGCGTCCAGAGGTCGGGCACCTCGGCGAACACCAGCACGCCGATCAGGGTGGCCCAGAGGATCTGCGTGTAGTCGAAGGGGGTGACCAGC
>JANQGN010000435.1 GCA_028277295.1 Rhodospira sp. | reverse complement strand
GCAAGACGATCCAGGATCGCTATGATTTGCGCCTGTGCTTTGACAAACAGCTCGACATGATTCGCCGTTTGATACGGCCGTGAGGCCACGTCGTCGCGGCGGCCCCGACGGCGTGTCAAGAGGGGACCACGGGCTTCGGTAGAGTGTGAGGGCGGAAATACGCTTTTCGTTTGACCCGAACGGCGGGGGTCAAACGAGGTGTGATCCGTCCTAGAGGACCGCCTCGCACAGCTCCAGGAAGCGTTGAGTGCGGATCGTCATCTCATACTCGGCCATGCACTTGCGGTGACCGTTGGCGGCGATCCACTCCAAGAGCCTGGGCTTTTCCATCAGCATCAGGATCTGGTCGATGGTCTCGCCGACGCGTTCCTGGCAGACACACTCGGTCCCGGCCTCGAAGACGATATTGTGTCGCGCCCCACAGCCCACCATCAGGCTGCCCACGCCGGCGGCCTCGAAATGACGCATGTTGATGCCGTTGGGGCTGGCGGTATCGATGACAATGTTCAGGGTCATGCGCGCCTGGCGCAGCACCCGGTACATGTCCAGACCGAACCGGGGACCCTTGTTCAGGCCGTTGAGGTAAGGATTGTTGGGAAAGGAGCCGAGCGCGAACAGGCCGACCCGCAGGCCATGGGCGGTCAGCGCCGGAAGAATGCTCTCCAGCGCCTGAACCCGTTTCTTGTGCAGGCCGCCGACCTGGCCCGAGAACACAATGTCGTACTCGGTTTCCAGCGCGCCGAGGTGGCCGTTCACCCATTGGGGATGGCCGGGAAAATGATACGCGATGCGGCGGGCGCCCAGCCGTTCGCAGATGGCCCGGAAGCTGGGGTCGCTGGTCAGGGTGAGGTCGAACCCCGACAGGTCGACGGTGCTTGCGGTGGGCGCCGCCCGCCAGGCGACACACAGCTTTGGCTTGTGGGTCAGGGTGGCGATGAGGCTGGAGTCAAGGAATGTGGGGTCGGAGGCGTAGAGGATGTCAGGCTGGAATGCCTCGATTTGCATCGCCATCACCTGCTTGAGGGTGTAGCCCTTCTTCAGGTCTGCCTCGGACAGGGTTTCGCGCAGCCATGTTTTCTGGAGCGGCACGCAATTGCCGATGCAGGTGAACGCCTCGTGCCCCAGGGCCGGCAGGTAGGGCGTGACCATGTGCCCGGCCGAAAAGCCGCTGTCCAGGAGGTGGGTCACCTGCTCGGCATAGGATGCCTGGGCCAGGGAGGGATTGCGGTATGCGGCATCCAGAAACGGAGCATAAAACGTTTCGACCTGAAAAATCTTCATGGATTCATGCGTTCCCGGGAAAAAGTCAAAGATAGTGTTCAAGTTCGGTCTTGTAGTAGTCCAAAGTGCGCCGCACCCCGTCCTCAAAATCGACTTTGGGTGACCAACCCGTTCGGCTCTCGAACAATGTGCTGTCTGAATAGTAGTCGCCGATGTCTATTTTTTTGCGTTCTGGTGGGTACGTTTTCTGGACCAAGCCGCTGTCGCCGAACACGCGGTTGACAATTTCGGCCGTCTCCATCAGCGACAGCACCTCGTGACCGCCCACGTTGTAGATCGTTCCCCGCGACCGCTCGTCGAGGGCGGCAATGAGCAGAGCCTCCACCACGTCGTCGATGTAGCTGTAGTCCCGCTTCTGCTCGCCGCCCCACACTTCGAACGGCCGGCCTTCCAGCGCCAGCTTGAACCAGATGCCAAGGAAGGTCTGGCGGGCGTCCTTGACCCGCATGCGCGGCCCATAGGTGTTGGTGAGGCGCAGCACCGTGGCCCGCAGATCATAAACCTCGTCGTAGAGGATATGGTAGAACTCGCCGGACAGCTTGTTGATTCCGTTCACGTCCACCGGCTTGATGGGGTGTTTCTCGTCCACGGGCAGGTACTGGGGACGGCCATAAAGCTGTCGGGTGGAGGCGAACACCAGGCGGGCGTCGGCGGCATGGGCCCGGCACACCTCCAGCAGCGACAACTGGGCCGCCGCGTTGATCTCCAAGTCGGTGAACGGGTCGGTCATGGAGTCCATGTGGCTGGTCTGGCCGGCCAGATTGAAGATGAACGCCTTGCCGCGCACCAGGTAGGGCAGGCTATGCCGGTCGCGGATGTCGGAGATGTTGACGGTGACCCGGTTCTCGATGCCCGCGATGTTGCGCAGATTGCCGCCATAGAGCGGGTTCATGCTGTCCACCAGCGAGACCCGCGCCCCCACCTCCACCAGCCGGTGCGCCAGGTTGGAGCCGATGAATCCCAGGCCGCCGATGATCAGCACCTCGCGGCCGGCGAAGCTGTCGAACGCCCAGCGGGCCGGGGCGGGGGCCGGAGTGGGGGCGGGGGTCATGCGCGGCGGGCCTCCATGAAGAGGGAGTCCGGCTTGCGGACGCGGCCCTCGGCGTCGGTGTCCAACTGGTGGTCGACGAACCCGGGGATGCTCGATTCATGGGCCTCGACAACGCGGGCCTCGGCGAAACCGGCCTGACGCAGCAGGCGGCCCAGCGAGAACCGGTCATACATCCACTGGTGCACCTCGCCTTTCTGGCGGAAGGTGCCGACCGCCTCTGGCGACGGGTCCCGGTGGGGCGGGCTGGGGCGCGGTCCCCGCGCCTCCACCTGGTCCAGCAGACCGGTCAGCGATGGGCCGACCCGAGAGACCACGAAGTCCCTGGACGGAAGGGGGGTCTGCTGCCAATGACGCGCCATCTCGCCGCCGCTTTCGACGCGAACCATCTGGTCGACCAGTTCCATCATGATCCAGTCGTAGCGCCCTTCGGCTTCGGGATCCCCGTCCAGGGCGGCGGTCATGGACTGCAGGTACAGCCGGCAAATGGTCTCCAGATCGGGAATCGCCACACGCACGATGCCGCCGGGGCGCAGGACCCGCGCGCATTCGGCCAGGAAGGCTGGCGCCTTCCATTTCGGCAGATGCTCCAGCATGTGCGAATGGTAGACGACGTCCATGGACGCGTCCGGGTACGGAATGCCGCCCAGGATGTTGTAGGGCATGACGGCGGGATGCGTGGCGGCCAGGTCCATGTTGACCCATCCGCCGTGAAACCGGTTGCCGCATCCCAGGTTGAGCATGGTCATCGCGGGGTTTGGCGCGGGGCCGCGCACGTCGCAGACGAAGGTGCGCGTGTGGGTGGGCTCGCCGAGGACCCGGGACAGGTCATATGAGATGCTTGGGGCGGCGCCAACGATGTGAAGGCCGTGCTTGGCCAGCAGCCGGCGCAACTCGGTTTCGCTGAGGATCACCTCAATGACCGGCCGCCCATAGGCGTTCTTGACAAGGTGGACAGGGGGGCCGGAGCGGCGCAGCACCGCCGTGTGCAGAATCACATACTGGGACGCCACACGCCGGGATTCCTGAATGGCGGCCTCGTAATCGAGGATGTGCATCAGCGAGACACCGTTGAACACGATGTCAAAGGAGCGGTCGGGGAAGGGCAGGCGGGCGGCGTCGCCCACATGGAAGTCGCCGTCCGGATAGGTCTCCCGGGCGAGTGCGATCATGGCCGGGGAGTAATCCAGACCGCTGTAGCGCACCGTATCCGGGATCAGATGGTCGAAGACGTCGCGATAGTATCCGCTGCCACAGCCCACCTCCAGCAAGGTCGGCGTGGTCAGCTTCAGCCCTTTGACGGCGCTGGCGGCGAGCTGGAAGTCGCGGCGCACGCTGCCGGCCTTCATCTGGGTGATCAAGGCGTTGAACGTCCGGGCCTGGCTGGCCGCCACATCCTCGAAGTGCCACCCCTCGGCGGCGATGCGGCGGGCCTCGTCGGTGTCGACGCGCCGATAACCGCCGCCGCCCGGCGGGGCCGACGTCGCGGGCTCGGCCCGGGGGGAGGGCGTCTGGCGTGCGCTGGGCCGGTCACGGCTGTAGCGGATATCCACGCCCTCTGTCTTATAGGCTCCGAACCGCTGTTCCAGCTTGGCCTGGAGGTGCTGCAACCGGGTCACATACGGACGTATGACCAGGTCCATCAGGTCGGGATTGCGCGTTTGGACTGTCTCACCGACGGGCGCCGACCAGCGGCCGTCGGGAAGCTGCTTCAGTGCATGGTAGTGCCAGAACACCAGGGGCTCGCCAGACACCAGGATCGCATCGGCTGGCCTGGTCAGGTCATGGCCGTTGATGTTCCACGTCGCGGCGTTGATGCCGGGATGGCTCAGGATGCAAAGGTTGCCGTAGGTGTTGGGCCACTTGTCAAGGTACTTCTGATCGGCGAAGCGATCGCCGTCCAAACGGTCGTGACACCACGCAACGCAGTCGGCGCGGTAGTCGTCCAGACAGCGCCGCCCCTCGGCGTCGTTGCGCCAGGTGATCCATCCCACATTGAAGACGCCGTACCGCACCAGCTCCCGCTTGTCCTCGGAAAAGCGATGCGGCGTGATGGCGATGGAGGCATCCCCAATGGTTGCGAAAACGGTTTCCGGATCCGCGAAGAACCAGGTGTCCGCGTCCAGATAGGTGACGGCGTCCAACGCCGGTTGTGTGCTCAGAAGATAGCGAGGGAAGCACGGTGTGCAAGTAAAGTAGTACTCGATCAGCGACCGCGAGTCCCTGGCCTTCAACAGCTCTGGATCGAAGGCTTCCAGGTCCTCCAGCGGGATGGCTGTAACCCCTGGAATGGCCAGCGCGTCGAGCAGTTCCTTGCATTTCCGGTCCAGGGCCAGGATATGGAACCGCGAGTCTGGGCCGAACCGTCGGATGCTCTCGATCAGGGCCAAGCCCCGAGACAGGTAGCGGTGATCGAAGTACGTACAGTAATGGCGGATGGGCATCGGCACGGTCACTTGTTCAGCGAAAAGAAGGCCCTGATCCGGTCGATAACGGTCGCAACGTCGTCATCGGTCATGTGCGGGAACATGGGCAGGCTCAAAATCTGGGTCACGGCTTGATCGGTGGCCGGAAGGTCGGTGGCAAAGCCCTTGTAGGCGGGTTGCCGGTGCACCGGAACCGGATAGTGGATGGCGGTGCGCACGCCGTGGCTGGCCAGGGTGGCGGCGAGGGCGTCCCGCCGCTCTGTCTGGATGACATACTGGTGGTAAACCGGCTCCACGTCCGGCGCCACCGCCGGTGTCCTCAAGGGCAGATCGGCCAGGGCCCGGTCATAGGCGGCGGCAATGGCCCGGCGCCGGGCATTGCGTGCGTCCAGTCCGTGCAGGAACACGCCAAGGAACGCGGCCTGGATGGGATCCAGGCGACTGTTGAGGCCCTCAAGGGCGCTGACCCGGTCGGCGGTCCAGCCGTACTGGCGCAGCATCCGGGCGGTTTCGGCCACGTCCGGGTCATCGGTGGTCACCATGCCGCCGTCGCCGATGGCCCCCAGGTTCTTGGTGGGATAGAAGCTGAAGGCGGCGGCATCGCCGAAGCTGCCGGCTCGGCGGTCGCGCCAGCGGGCGCCGTGGGCCTGGGCGCAGTCCTCGACCAGCGCCGCGCCATGCGCGCGACACAGGGCCCGCAGCGGCTCCGGCGGAACCATGCCCCCGTACAGATGGACGGCCACCACGGCCTGAACGGGCCGCGCGGCCATCCGCCGGGCCAGGTCATGCAGGTCCATCAGGCAGGTGGCCGGGTCAATGTCGACGAACACGGGATCGGCGCCAAGGGCGCGGATCGCGGCCACGGTGGCGACGGCGGTATGGGAGACTGTCGCCACGCGGTCGCCGGCGCGGAGTCCCACGGCGCGCAAGGCAATCTCGACCGCGTCGGTGCCGTTGGCGACGCCGATGCCATGGGCGACGCCGATGTAGTCGGCGAAGGCGGCCTCGAACGCCTCCACCTCGCGTCCCAGGATGTAGGACCCGGACTCCAGGACGCGGGCGAACGCCTGGTTCAGAAGGGCGCGATCCTCGTCGATGGTGTGTTTCGGAAGGGTTTGGGGGATCATTGACGCACGTCCCGGCCAATCTTTACGGGTACCCTCCGTGTGTCCAACGGCTCAAGGACCCGAGCAACGGAGGCACGCGCATCGGCGTCCATCAC
>JANQGN010000060.1 GCA_028277295.1 Rhodospira sp. | reverse complement strand
CGCCCAGGCGACGCTCCGCGTCGCCGTAGAGTGTTGAACCGCGTCCATCTGAAGGATGGACGCGGGGGCTCGCTCGGGATGAGGTTATCTTAAATATAGTAGCCGCATCTTGAGCGCCTGAAAGGTGCGAAGGATCTCCATCGAACGTGCGGAACGTTGCTCGCGTTAACCTGAGCCCGTTGCCCTGGGTGCCCTCTGCCCCTGGATTGCCACGCCCCCGGGATAGTGTCCCGTCTGGCGACGAGGGCTCGCAATGACGGGTCACGTCACACATAGCACGTTATGGCTGTTCCAGGGTCGGTGTTCTGGTCCGGCCATGATCCAAGACCCCTGTTCACCCGATTGCCCTGGGTGAGGCGGTGCCCGCCATTGCGACGCGGCCAGGCCATGCCTAGTTTTGACCCGTACACCAGGGGAGGATGCCTGTGAGTCGTCCGCACCCTCGCGCATGCCTCGGCGGTCTGGGGCCATGGCGGATGATCATGCGTCGGCAGACTGGCCGTGCCGCCCGTTTGGCTTGTTATCCCATGAGGTTACATCCGATATGATCCCGTCTCTCGCCCTTCGCCGGTCCGGTCGTCCACGCCTGGTGCCGATGGCGTTTCTGGCCGCTGGGCTGGGGCTTCTCGGCGCGGCGATGGTGCTGGAGCATGGCCTCGGCATCGCCCCTTGCATCCTGTGTCAGTACCAGCGCGTGGCCCCGGTGGTGGTGGTGGCGCTGGCGATGGGGGCCGCGTGGCCGGCGACTCCCGGTCGGACCGCGCGGACCCTGGTGGCCCTGATCGTCCTGGCCTTCGCCGTCAACGCGGCTCTGGCCGGCTATCACGTGGGTGTCGAGCACCACTGGTGGGCCGGAACCGACTCCTGCGGTGACGGGGGCGCGCCGCCACCGGTCTTATCCACCAGCCTGCGGGACCTGCGCGCTGGCCTGGATGATCCCGAGGTCGTGCCCTGCGACACCGTGGCCTGGTCGTTTATGGGGATTTCCTTGGCCGGCTACAATCTCATCCTGTCCGTGATGCTGGCGGGTGCCGCGCTGTGGACGACCCGCCGGCCCAACCTGTGGAGACACCCATGAGCAGCGACCGCTTCGCCTCGACCCCATCGGCCGAGACGCGCGCCAGCACGCCGGCCCAGCGTCCGTCCGCGCCCACGCGCCTGCCTGGGGACCGCCGCCCGCGACACGCCATCGACCGCATGATCCGCGTCGATCAGGCTGGCGAGTACGGCGCCGTGCGCATCTACGAGGGTCAGATTGCCGTGCTTGGCAGCCGGTCGGCCAACGCTGGCGTGTTGCGGCACATGCGCGACCAGGAGCGGGAGCACCTCGCGGCCTTCAACCGCCTGATGCGCGACCGCCGTGTTCGTCCGACCGCCATGACGCCAGTATGGCACGTCATGGGCTTCGCGCTGGGCGCGGGGACGGCGTTGTTGGGCGAGAGGGCGGCCATGGCCTGCACGGTCGCGGTGGAAGAGGCCATCGATGGCCACTACCTGACACAGGCGGAGCAACTGGGCGACGACGAGGCCGACTTGCGCGACACGCTGCTGCGCTTTCGCGACGAGGAGCTGGAGCACCGCGACATTGGCCTGCGCAACGGGGCGGAGCAGGCGCCCGCCTATCCCCTGCTGTCGTCGGTCATCAAGGGCGGGACCCGGCTGGCCATCTGGGTCTCCGAACGGGTATAGGACGCGAGGCGCGCCCGCGAACGGCGGCTGACCATCCCGGCGCGTTTCGGGCTCAGCCACCAGGGCTCCGGACATGGCGTCCATCGTCCCGATGGACGCGGGGGCGCCGTAAGGTTGACGCCCTGAAGATTGAAGAGCGTCATCCTGAGCGCCCGCGGGGCGCGACGGAACTCCCTCGGCGCAAGGGACCCTGACAGATCGGTCATCCGCGCGCGGAGCCCTGGCGCCGCCGTCGCCTCTGTTGCCCTGGGCGGCGGCGCGGGATAGGGTGCCGCACGCGTTGGCGGTCGCCGCCCGGGGCGGTCTTCCCGAACGGGGTCGCCGCGCCGCCCGACCCAGGCAAGCGTGGTGGCGGGCGCCGTCCGGTTCGATCCGCCGCTGAGCCCAAGGAGAGTGTTCCGATGTCCGATTTCGCGTTGGCGCAAGTCGCTGAACTGATCGCCAAGGTCACCAACGACGTGCGTCGCATGGGTGAGCTGAGTGCCGAGCAGTCGCAAGAGATTCTGCGTGTCGTGGACGACCTGGCCGCCGGACTGATGGCCGTGCAGGCGATTGTCGCCGTTCAGGTCAAGGCCAACCCGGTCGATTCGGACGCGGTGCATGCCTGGCTGACGACCCACATGGACCCCGACGGCGAAAGCACCGAAAAGGCCCGGACCATTGCCACCATTCTGATGGATGCCACGCCGAAGGCGTGATCGGCGGCGGCGGCGCAAGGCGCGCCCAGTCATCGGTTGCCGCGCCGCTCACGGTGGCCAGCCCACCACGTGACGATGGGCGGGCACCGCCAGCGGCCAGGTGGGGGCGTCCGGCCGCGCGGCTGGGCCGCGCGCGGCCCATGACAAGCGGTGGTTGGCGGTGGCGTCCTCGCTGCCCACCCGCCACGCGGCGGCGCTGCCGACCATGGCCGCCGGTCCGATCACGGTGACCGGCTCTCCCAGACAGGCGAATGCGTTCAGGTGATTGGCGATACCCAGGCCCAGAACCTTGAGCACGGCCTCCTTGCGCGTCCATAGCGTCATGAACAGGTCCTGGCGCGCCGGCTCGTCCGGCCGAGCGGCCAGGACCCGTGCCTCATCTGGGTGAAAGAACCGCTCGGCCAGACGCAAGGCGGGCACCCCGCGCCCGGTCCATTCGGCGTCAACGCCCAGTTCGGCCCCCGGCGGCCAGTCCCCCAGGCTCACCAGGCAGGCGGCCAGCCCGCGCGTATGGCTGAGGCTGAAGCGCGGCCGTGTCGCCTCGGTCAGGGGAAACGGCGGGCGCGTCATGTCCACATGCGGGCGTCCGCCTGGCTCGGTGCGGAAATGCCAGTCCAGCGGCCGCGCGCCATGGATCCGCGCCAGCATGACCCGCAGCAGGGCCCGCGTGGCGGCGCTGGACCAGGCGTGCGCCGGATCACGGAACGCGCTCACCCGCGTCCATTCATTGGGGGACAGGTGCGGCCGCAGGGTGTCCAGGGTCGGTGCCCCATCGGTGTCGGGGCGGATCGTCCACAACACGGACGCGAGTGGCGCGGGTCCTGGCCCTGGCCGGGTGGTCTCGATCGGACGGGGCGAGATGTCGGGCCAGATGTCGAGGGACATGGGAAGCGGCGCTTTCAGAACACGCGGCGCGTGGGGTGGGGTCAGGCCCGTCCCGGCGGCGCGAGGTGGTCGAGAGGGTCGACGGGCCGGGCGTCACGGCGGATCTCGAAATGCAGTTGCGGCCGGTCGACCGAGCCGCTGCGTCCGGCGCGGGCGATCACCTGGCCGCGCCGAACGGTGTCGCCCCGCCGCACCTCCAGGCGCGCCGCATGGGCGTAAGCGGTCATCCAGCCGCCGGCATGCTTGATCAGCACCAGTGTCCCAAAGCCCTGGATTTCGTTTCCGGCGTAGGCGACCACGCCGGTGTCGGCGGCGCGGATGGGGGTGCCCTCGGGCACGGCGATGTTGATGCCGTCGTTGTGCAGGCCCTGGTCGGAGCCGCCGAAGCGGCCGATAACCTCGCCGCGCACCGGCCAGAGAAAGCGCTCCCCGGCGCGCGGCGGGGGCGGTGGCACCGGCGCCGCCGCCGAGACCGCCGAGGCCACGGGCGCCGGCACCGGCACTGGACGCTCCGCCATTCCGGATGGCGGCGGCGGGCGCGGCCCAGGCGGTGGCACGGGGGCAAGGCCAGTCGCCGCCGTCGGCGCGGTGCTTGGGGCCGGATCGGGCGTGGGCGGCGGGCCGGTCGGGACCACGGGCACCAAGCCCGGCATGGCGGCCGGCGCCGGGACCGCGACCCGGGAGGGCGTCATTGGCACGGCGGCGACCACGATCCCATCGTCTCCGCCGGCCGGGGCCGGGTGTGGGGCCGAGGGGAGGGCCACGACGCCGGGCGGGGGTGCCGGGTCGACGGGAATCACCAGCCGCTGCCCCGCCTGAATGCCATAGGGCGGCGCCAGGCCGTTGGCATTGGCGATGGCCGCCATCGACGGGCCGTAGAGCCGTGACAGTCCGTATACCGTATCCCCCGGCGCCACCACATGGACCCGTTGCGCCGGCAGGGTGAGCCCCTGTCCGGGTCGCAGCACATAGGGCGGGTGAAGGTCGTTGGCGACGATGATGGCCCGCATGGGCACGCCCTGGCGGCGGGCGATCGCGTAGACGCTGTCCCCCGGCTGGACGGTCATGGACCGGGCCGGCAGCGGGGCGCCCATTGTCACGCCGCCGGGGTCGGGGAACGGCTGGTCACGCCAGCCACGCGTGCAGCCGGCCACCGCCAGCCCGACCAGGATGGCCAGGAGGATCGGCATGGCGCGACGACGCCCAGGAATGACGGAAGGCTGCATGGGGCTCACTATACAGACCCCAGGGGAGCGCGGCCAGATGCCCCCGCGTCGCGCCGGTGCCTCAGAACGGGAACAGGATATCGTAAATCTGCTGTCCGTAACGCGGTTCGGTCAGGTCGGAGACGCTGCCCCGTCCACCGTAGGAGATGCGCGCCTCGGCGATCTTGTCCCAGTCGATCGTGTTGTCCGATCCCACGTCCTGCGGCCGGATCACCCCGGTGACGGTCAGTTCGCGCAGTTCTCCATTGACCCTGACCTCCTGGCGCCCGGCGATGACCAGGTTGCCGTTGGGCAGCACCTGGAGCACCACGGCGGCGAGGCGGATGTTGATGGTCTCGGCGCGGGCGATCGCCCCGGTGCCGGTGTGATCGCTGCTGGAGCCGAAGTTGACCAGGTTGGAGGGGTCGATCTCGTTGGGGAAGATCTCGCTGAAGCCGGATTCCAGGCCGAAGAAGTTGGTGACACCCGCCCCTTCCGTGCCTTCCCGGTCGCGCGTCAGGCTGCTGTTCAGGGTGGCGTTTTCCCCTTCGATGGCCACCACCACCGTCAGGATATCGCCCACCTCGCTGGCCCGCTGGTCCTTGAAGAA
>JANQGN010000402.1 GCA_028277295.1 Rhodospira sp. | reverse complement strand
TGACGTCGGAACAACCCGGCGTGCTCTTTGGGAGGAACAAGTAAAGATACAAGACAGACGCGTCGTTATAGAGCAAGTCCCGAGCGACCCGGACCGGGCCGCGACGACGATTTGTTTAATATCAACTCCCTAGGGCGTTCTCGGCGAGTCAGTTTACACCGGAAACGCCCTCATAGAGAAAACCGCGCTTGGCCACTCTGCATATCCGATGGATGTGCCACGAACCGATGGGGAGGTTCACCAATGTCTGTTATGGCCGCATGCCCCACAGAGGCAACGGTTGCCGTTATCGCAAGGCCATTGGCCGCCGCAATTCTGAAGTCCTGGATGTGCTGGACGGTCAATCGATGCCATTTTTCGCAATACAATGATCCAGGCGATCTGGCCCGATCTACGCATAAAAACGATCTCATATTGCTGGGTGATTTGTTCACGCTGCCCCAGGAAACGGGAGATAGCTTGCTGAATACAGTAAGCCGCGTGGTTGGCCCTGCCGCCGGCACGCCGGTCGCCGTCGTCTCGGACGGAGACAAGTTCGATCTGGGCCTTCGTTGTCTTCAGGCTGGCGTCAAGGGGTTCATCCCGACGAACTCGTCTCTCGTGGTGGCGATCTCCGCCCTGCGCCTGATCCTGAACGGCGGGGTATATGTGCCCGTCGAGATCCTCGCCGAGACCGACAGTACCGGCCGGAGCCCGTCGCTCCCGGCGGTGGCGCGCCCCGTGGGACCGGATCAGGCGCGGTCCAGCGCCATCGACGCGGGGCAACTCCGGCAACTCGGCCTGTCGCGGCGCGAGATGGAGATCTTCGGGCTGCTCCAGCAAGGGGCCGGCAACAGGCAGATCGCGACGGCCCTCGGCATCTCGGACAACACCGTGATGGTCCACATGCGCAACCTGATGCGCAAGCTGGGCGCAACAAACCGGGCTCAGGCCGTGTTCAAGGCGCGGCAGAAACTGGCAACGCTGCTGGCGCCCGTGGAGACCTGATCGAACAGGGGGCGCGGAGCATCGTGATCACTGTGACCGTTCTTCTCGACGGGCCGGTGGATGCGTGGCGCGACGCGTGTCTGCGGTCGCTCGCCTCGCATCCAGACGCGAACGTTCAGCGGAGGACAGGCGTGGACACCGACCATGCCGTGGCCGCGCCGGAGATCACCATCGATTTGCGCGCGCCCGGCGCGCCGCCGGTGTTGGAAGCATGGCGGGTGCTCCGCGGCGACGGTCTGCCCTTCGACGCACCCCATCTGTTCTCGGAGGTCTTCGGACGCCCGGACCGGTTGGCCTCTGTGTTTGTCGTGGATGGCCGCAACACGGTCCTGCGGCGCGCCGATCTGTCTGCGGTGGGCCGCCGACTCGCCCGATTGCGCGCAACGGCGGCGCGTCTCGCGGCGGAGATGCTGGGCGCGGCGCTCCGAGACCATATCGCCGGCGTCGGCTCGCCGCGTTCCCAGGGTGAGTTCCCCGACACCCACCCGACCGCCCCGCTCGTCGCCCCATTCACAGGTCGACTCGGCGGTCGGCTGCGCCACGGGGCGGCCATCGCGCGCCAGGCGCTATACACCGAGTTCTGGCACATTGGTGTTGTGGACGCCCCGATTTCCAGCGTCCTCCACACGCCAACACCCAAGAACGTACACTGGATCAAGATCCCGGCCGGCACCGTCTATCATGCCGATCCGTTCGCCCACCCCAACAGGCCAGACGAGATCTGGTGCGAGCGTTATGACTATGCGACCCGCCACGGAGTCCTCGAGCGGATGCGCCTGACCGGCGATCGACTGGAGTCACTGTGCGACCTGGAGGCCCCCGTGCACCGGTCCTATCCGTTCATGACGGACCTGGGTCACACCCCGATCGCCGTCCCGGAAGCCAGCGCCGGTGGCCAGACGACCTTGTACCGCCTTGAGTCTGACGGCGCTCTCGGCGACCCCGTCGCGGTACTGCCGGTTCCGGGAATCGATCCGGTGCTGTTCTGGTGGAGCAACCGATACTGGCTCGCATTGACGCGGGCCGACCTGGACAATCGCTCGAACCTGTGTCTTTGGCATGCGGCCACGCCGGCCGGCCCCTGGACACCGCACATCGGCAACCCGGTCAAGGTGGACGTGTGCTCCTCGCGCGGTGGCGGCACCCCGTTCGTTCATGACGGGGTCTTGTATCGCCCGGCGCAGGATTGCTCCCGGACGTATGGCGGTCGTGTTGTCGTCAATCGCGTCCTGGAGTTGACGCCCACCCGCTTTCGGGAAGAGATCGCGGCCGTCGTGTCGCCGGCGCCTGACTGGCCCGCGCCCCATGGACTGCACACCCTGTCCGCTTTTGGCGACCGGACCCTGCTGGACGCCAAGCGGGAGGTCCCATCGCTCGCCGCGGTGGCCGCCCGGATTCGCGCCCGTCTAAACCTCAGGCGGCGGCGACAGACGGCGTCCGCGCGGTCATGATCCCGCCGCCATCGGCGCCGCCGTCTGACCAGGCGGCGCCCGGCGGGCCGGACGGGCCGCCACGAACAGCACGCACGCCTGGGACAGGCCGATTCCCAACAACATATATTTGTGTTGCATATCGCTCAGCATGAGCAAGAACACCAACAACACCGAGTACCCGATACGCCAGCAGGCCACCAGATCGGCGCCCACCGGGTCGCCGGCCTGTTTCAGGGCCGCCTCCGTTCGCATCAGGTGGCGCAGGCTGATCGCCAGGAGGGTGAGGAACAACGCGAGACCCACCAGCCCGGTCCCGATCAAGACCTCCAGATAGGTGTTGTGGGCCTTGCGCCTCAACCTTTCAACCTGGCTGGTGAACAGCCGAGCCTCGTCGGAGCGCCCATAGATGGCCGCGAAGGTCCCGGGACCAGAGCCCAGCCAGGGCTTTTCGAGAAAGGCCTCCTTCGCGACCTTGAGATAGGTTCCGCGGCGGCTAAGGGATCGGTCCTCCCACGCCAACAGACTGAGCTGGCGCTCAACGAAGGAGGCCGGAACCATCGGGATCGCGACCGTGAGCCCCAGGACCCCGGCCAACAAGGCCGTCGGGAGCCCCCGCCGGGTGAACACATAGCGCCGATAATGAAACAGCATCGCGAGGCAGACGAGCACCAGCATGGCGAAGCCGCTGCGCGAGACCGTGATCAGAACGCCCAAAATGTTGACCATGGCAACGCCGACCATGAGCCACCGCTCGCGCGGATCTTTCGCGTGAATTACCAGGTGCACGATAAGGGGGAGCGCGAAGACGATCATGATCGCCTGGTTGTTGGCGTCGATGGCCCCCCCCACGGCCCTGAAGTCCGCGCCATCGGGTCGGGCCAACCCGAACGCGGCAGCGCCGAACAGATACCCCATCAATCCCAGCACCGAGCCCAGGGTCACGCTCCAGATCACCACGCGATGAAGGACTTGGCGGAATCCCTGAGGCGTCAGGTAGACTTGCACGAGCAGGATGAAGATACCCGAGGCCACGGTCAGAAACGTGGTCCGGATGGCCAGGGACCGGTCGACCGACAGTCCGGCCGAGACGACGTTGACAATGAGATAGCTGACAAACACGAACCACAAGGCGGTCGAGGGAATGGTCGGCAAGCGCCTTTCGACCGCGGCCCGCAATACCAGCAGACCGATCAGAAAGGCGGCGAGGATCCACGGCAGGTCAAGCGGTCCGATTTTCCGCCAGGCGCCGAACGGGATCATGAAGACGATGGCGAACAGGGCGATTTCCGGGCGCCGCCAGGCCATCAGCGCCAGTGGCAGCGCCAGCGCCGGCAGGATCGCCAGTTCCGGCATGGGCGACACCAAGGGCGCCACCGTCGCCAAAAGCCCCGCCGCCACCAGAAGCAGGAACGCGGCCGGCGCGACGGGCGCGGCGTCCCTCATCCGTTCGCCCCTTCCACCGGCCGCCCGGCCACCAAGGGTGGCGCGTGTCTCGCCGCCGGCCGCGGCGCGGCTCTCGTGGCCGCCACCTGAGCCCGCAGATATTCGCTCAGCGCCAGCGCGTTGCGGCGCAAGTCGAACTGTCGCTGAACCTTGTCGCGCGCGGCCAGCCCCAGGCGCCGCCGCAGGTCCGGATCCGACGCCAGGCGACTCAGGGCGGCCGCCAGAGCCGGCGCATCCCCCGCCGGGCACAACAGCCCCTCGACTCCATCCTCGACCAGTTCGACGATACCCGACTGCCGGCTGGACACCACCGGGCGGCCACAGGCCATCGCCTCCATGAGGCAAACGGGGATGCCCTCCCGGTCGCCCCGCCGCGCCATGATGCTCGGCAGAACGACCGTGTCGGCCGCCCGCATGGCATCCCGCACCGCTTCCCGTGGCAGCGGGCCAAGCAACCGAACCTGATCCTGAAGATGGGCCTTGGCGATCTGGCGCTCCAACTCGGCCTTCAAGGGGCCTTCACCAACCAGATCGCACCGCAGCGACACACCGGCGTCGCGGAGGAGGCCGCACGCCTCGATCAGATAGCGGTGGCCCTTCACATCCCGCAGGGCACCGACGCATAGAATCGAGAACGGTCGGTCGACGGCTTGGGGTTCGGGTACAGGTTGGGCCTCGTCGCCATCATCGCCGGGACTGAACACATCGGTGTCCGTGCCGCAGTGCAGGACCGTGAGCCGGTCGCGCACCCAAGGCCCGAACCGCTCGGCCAGGAAGTCCACATTGTAGGCGCAGACGGTGACCGCGAAGGCCGACGCCGCCAACTTCCGGTCGAACATGGTCTGGTCCACATGGATGTCGCTGCCGTGGGCCGTGAAGGAGAACGGAATGCCTGTCAGGCGATGGATGATCAGGGCCGCCAGGGCCGGGTGCGAGGCAAAATGAGCGTGAACATGATCGACGCCAAGCGACTCCAGGGTTTCGGCCATGTGCACGGTCTTGGGCAGGATCCCGATGGCGCCGACAAAGAAGTTCCGGCTCTTGCGCGTGTACCAGAGCGCCTCCGCGATCGCCCCGAGCAACCGGCCGGGTGAGCGGATGAACCGCCGCCCCAGGCTGGCGACGATCGCGCCGGACAGGAACGGCCGGAACTGGACGCGGGGCACCATCCGGGCAGCCTCGGGATGCACCACCGTCGCCGGCTCGCGCAGGAGCGGGCAAATCTCGACGGCGAGACCGGCCCGTTCCAGTTCGAGAATCTCATAGAGGATGAAGGTCTCGGTGATCTTGGGAAACCGCGACATCACGTAAGCGACGCGCGGAGCGGACTGGTCTTGCGGACGCATCTCGCGGCTCTCCCTGATACCAATGGTGGATGAGTGTCAGTCATCCACCGGCCCGGACGCCCATCGGGCGTCCGGGTTTGACTGTTTGGCACCGCGAAGCTGTGCCAGGGCGGCACCGGTCATGATCAACGACCGATGGCATGACGTGATCACCGGCCCGTGACAATCAACCGGATCGTCCTCGCGCGGTGCCACGCGGGGACGCATTACCTTGCGCGACGGTCGGGCGTAGCGCGACGGCTCAATCTGGATCTCCGCCGATCTCATGATACGGCCGCGCCGTTTTCTCATCCAAAGGAGTTAATCGCTCGTCCCCCGAAAATCCTAATACGGACTGGGCGATAGGACGCCCCGGCGCGAACGACTTATCACAGTGATGATCGGTATCGCTTCGAATTGGCTTTGTCGCTTCGAGTTGGGAGGCCGCGAATTGTTGACTCCGGCGCGTCAGAACAAGCCGCCTTGCACGCTCGATCCCAAGGCGAAGGCTCTCTTTCAATCGTGCCAGCGCATGCTGGGCGCCGTCGACGGCAACCTGCCATGGCCCGCCGAGGCCTCCAGTTCGGCAAGCGGACAGGGAAGCGTGTTCATGGTGATCTCGGCCGCCTCTGGCGAAGGACGGACGACGGCCGCGGCCAGCATGGGATGGGCCCTGGGACCCGTGGCGCGCACGTTGCTTGTCGACGCCCACACGGAGGTCGCCGGCCTGTCCGCGCTGTTCGGCGTGGACCACGAACCCGGCCTCACCGAGGTGCTGTGCGATCAGGCGGAGCCGGATGACCTCGTCCGGCTGACCGAGCGGGCCGGTCTGCACATCCTGCCGGCCGGCAACACGTCGGACTCAGCCGCGGCCGTGTACCGACAGAGCGGTTTCACCGACGTCCTCGGTCGGCTGCGGCGGGACTGGGACCGGATCATCTTCGACACGCCGCCGTTTCTCGATCAGCCCGACGCGTCGGTCCTGGCCCGGCATATGGACGGCGCGGTTCTGGTGGTGTCGTCCGAGGAAACACACAGGGCGGTCGCCTCCCTGGTCAAGGAGCGGCTGGAATCAGCGCAGGGCGCGCTGGTCGGCGTCGTCCTGAACCAGCGCCGTCTTCACATTCCCAACTGGATCTATCGCGCCCTCTGATCGAGCGGAGCGCCCCAGCGACAGGGTGTTGGCATGACCGGT
>JANQGN010000378.1 GCA_028277295.1 Rhodospira sp. | reverse complement strand
CGCACCTCGTCCTCACCCTCCAGGCGGGCGTCCAGCACCCCCGGCACGACGCGCAGCGCCATCAACGTGTCCGCCGTCAGGCGGTGCCGCTGTTTCAGTTCCACCTCCACCTCGCGTTCGGGCGTGCGGGGCACCACGAAGATGGTCTTCTGGCCGCGTGGATCGCGTGACAGGATCTCCTGTACCGCCGCGAGTGGTCCCGCGTCGCCGATGTAGATCTTGATCTGCTCCACCGTTCGGGCGACCGCCGCGTCCAGGCTGTCCACGGTCTGGATGTTCAGGCGCACCTCGTCCTCACCCTCCAGGCGGGCGTCCACGGAGACCAGCAGGGGCTGGCCGGCCTCCAGCGCCTCGCGGGACGACCCCAGCACCTCGGAGAAGCAGACCGCCTCCAGGGTCGCGCTGGCGTCGGACAGCTCCACGAAGGCGAAGCGGTTGCCGGACTTGCTGGTGCGCTCCTTCTTGGCGCCGGGGATGACGGCCACCTTCACCGGGGTCTTGCCACCACGCCTCAGGTGGCCCGCCAGGTCCCCCAGCGCCACGGTGCCCAGGCGCTCCAGCCCCTTGCCGTAGCTGTCGAGCGGATGGGCCGACAGATAGAAGCCCAGCGCCTCCCGTTCCTTTTGCAACCGCTCCATGGCGCCCCAGTCGGGGCGATCGGGCAGCATCAGCGCCGGGGCCGCGTGCTCGGTGCCGCCAAACAGGTTGACCTGGTTGGAGGCACGATCCTCGGCGGCGCTCTGGGCATGACGCAGGATGGTCTCGATGGCCTCGAACACCTGGGCGCGGTTGGGGTTAAGGCTGTCGAAGGCGCCCGCCTTGGCCAGGTTCTCCAGCAGGCGCTTGTTCATGACGCGGGTGTCGAGGCGCTCGGCGACATCGGCCAGGTCCTGGAAGGGACCGTTCTCGGCGCGCTCGGCCACCAGGGCGGCCATGGCGGCCTCGCCCACGTTCTTGATGCCGGCCAGGGCGTAGCGCACGGCCCCGTCCTCCACCGAGAAGGCCACCTCGGAGCGGTTGATATCCGGACCCAGCAGAGCGATGCCCAGCCGCTTCAACTCGGTCTTGAAAGCGCCCAGCTTGTCGGTGTTGTGCATGTCGTAGGTCATGGTGGCGGCCATGAACGCGACAGGATGGTTGGCCTTCATGTAGGCGGTCTGATAGGCCACCAGGGCATAGGCGGCGGCGTGCGACTTGTTGAAGCCATAGCCGGCGAACTTGGCGATCTGGTCGAAGATCTCCGAGGCCTTGGCGGCGGCAATGCCGCGCGCCTCCGCGCCCTCGCAGAACAGGGCGCGCTGTTTGTCCATCTCCGCCTGGATCTTCTTGCCCATGGCCCGGCGCAGCAGGTCGGCCCCACCCAGGGTGTAGCCGGCCAGCGCCTGCGCGGCCTGCATGACCTGCTCCTGATAGATCATGATGCCGTAGGTTTCGCGCAGGATGGGTTCAAGCTGCTCGTGCATGTAGTGCACCGGCTCCAGGCCCTGCTTGCGCTTGATGTAGCTGGGTATGTTGTCCATGGGGCCGGGCCGGTACAGGGCCACCACGGCGATGATGTCCTCCAGGGTGTCGGGCTTCAGGTTGCGCAGGACATCGCGCATGCCGACACTTTCCAGCTGGAACACGCCGGCCGTCTCGCCGCGCCCGAGCATCTGGTAGGATGGCCGGTCGTCCAGGGGCAGCGCCGACAGGTCCACGCGGATCCCCTGGGGACGCAGCAACTGCACCGCGCGTTCCAGCACGGTGAGGGTCTTGAGACCGAGGAAGTCGAACTTCACCAGCCCGGCCTGTTCCACCCACTTCATGTTGTACTGGGTGACCGGCATGTCGGCG
>JANQGN010000376.1 GCA_028277295.1 Rhodospira sp. | reverse complement strand
CTCCCGCCGGATGGCGGGGTTTTTTGGGACGTCCAAAGTTGCCGGTGCAATTGCCATGGCAAGAACTTTAGCGAAATTCCACTCATTGGGCAAACGACTAATCGCGGAAGTTCACGGTGCCTCGCGTATATCGCCGAAAACGATTTATCGCGCACTAAACGGTAGGAGTCCAGGCGAAAATGCCCCGAAAAAAGGCTAGGGCCATGATGGGTAGTGGATTGGCAAGCCGTATTCGGGAGGCGATTGGAACGGAAAGCGCGCGATCTTTCGCGGTGCGTGCGGGCATTAGCGATAGTACGCTGAGGAGCATTCTCAAGGGCAGCAGCCCCACGCTTGACAGCCTCGTGCCCATCGCCAAGGCCGCGGACGTGTCCGTGGACTGGCTTGCGACCGGCGAGGGACCGAAGCATCGCGGCGGCGCCGCGCGCGGGGCGCCCACGGCATCGTCATTGGACGCGCCCATGGGGCCCCCTCTGGGAGTGTCCCTTGATGGTCGATTGTTGGGGCTGTGTTTCGAGGGCATCCGGGCGACCTACCGGCAAGCCAATGCGCGCGTCGATGACCGGTCCGCCGGTGAGTTGGCCGGCCGTCTGTACGCCGACGTCATCGCCGCGACGGATGGCGACACCGACCTCGACGCGGCACGGGTTGCCTTGCGTATGGGGCTCCGACAGCTTCTTCGAGAGTTACAGGCGGATTCTGATGCCAATCATTGCAAACACCTAGCGTGACACGCGTGTAACACTCGTACGGTACCAGTCAATTTATATAGGGACCTTTCTCGGCGCCGCTCGTCAAGTCATCTCTACGGTCGGCGTTGAGAGCCTGGAGCGAAAGTTTCGAGAGGAACGGCACTCTGGCGTCCGGCGCCCGGAATGGTATGTCTGGCGTGGCCTTCTGCCGGGCGCCTCGGACCGACACGCATGATCGCTGGCCCCCCTCATACCTCACGCACGTCCAGCACGCCGGGCACCGCGCGGAGCGCCATCAACGTTTCCGGCGTCAGCCGGCGGCGGCTGCTCAGTTCGATTTCCACGTCACGCTCGGGGGTGCGCGGCACCACAAAGATGGTCTTCTGGCCGCGGGGGTCGCGCTCCAGGATCTCGCGCACCGCCGCCAGCGGCCCGGCATCGCCGATATAGATTTTGAGTTGCTCCACCGTGCGGGCGACGGCGGCGTCCAGGCTGTCCACGGTCTGGATGTTCAGGCGCACCTCGTCCTCACCCTCCAGGCGAGCGTCCACGGAGACCAGCAGGGGCTGGCCAGCCTCCAGCGCCTCGCGGGACGACGCCAGCACCTCGGAGAAGCAGACCGCCTCCATCGTCGCGCTGGCGTCGGACAGTTCCACGAACGCAAAGCGATTGCCGGACTTGCTGGTGCGTTCCTTCTTGGCGCCCGGGATGACGGCCACCTTCACCGGGGTCTTGCCCGTGCGCCTGAGGTGGTTCGCCAGGTCCCCCAGCGCCACGGTGCCCAGGCGCTCCAACCCCTTGCCGTAGCTGTCGAGCGGGTGGGCCGACAGATAGAAGCCCAGCGCCTCCCGTTCCTTTTGCAGCCGTTCCATGGCGCCCCAGTCGGGGCGATCGGGCAACATCAGCGCCGGGGCTTCGTGCTCGGTGCCGCCGAACAGATTGACCTGGTTCGAGGCGCGATCCTCGGCGGCGCTCTGGGCATGACGCAGGATGGTCTCGATGGCCTCGTGCACCTGGGCGCGGTTGGGGTTGAGGCTGTCGAAGGCACCGGCCTTGGCCAGGTTCTCCAGCAGGCGTTTGTTCATGACGCGGGTGTCGAGGCGATCGGCGACGTCCGCCAGGCTCTTGAACGGTCCGTTCTCGGTCCGCTCGGCCACCAGGGCGGCCATGGCGGCCTCGCCCACGTTCTTGATGCCGGCCAGGGCGTAGCGTACCGACCCATCCTCCACCGAGAAGGTCACCTCGGAGCGGTTGATGTCCGGACCCAGCAGGGCGATGCCCAGCCGCTTCAACTCGGTCTTGAAGGCGCCCAGCTTGTCGGTGTTGTGCATGTCGTAGGTCATGGTGGCGGCCATGAAGGCGACGGGGTGATTGGCCTTCATGTAGGCGGTCTGGTAGGCCACCAGGGCATAGGCGGCGGCATGCGACTTATTGAAGCCGTAGCCGGCGAACTTGGCGATCTGGTCGAAGATCTCCGACGCCTTGGCGGCGGCAATGCCGCGCGCCTCCGCGCCCTCGCGGAACAGGGCGCGCTGTTTGTCCATCTCCGCCTGGATCTTCTTGCCCATGGCCCGGCGCAGCAGGTCGGCGCCGCCCAGGGTATAGCCGGCCAGGGCCTGGGCGGCCTGCATGACCTGCTCCTGGTAGATCATGATGCCGTAGGTCTCGCGCAGGATGGGTTCAAGCTGCTCGTGCATGTAGTGCACCGGCTCCAGGCCCTGCTTGCGCTTGATGTAGCTGGGGATGTTGTCCATGGGGCCGGGCCGGTAGAGGGCCACGACGGCGATGATGTCCTCCAGGGAGTCGGGCTTCAGGTTGCGCAGGACATCGCGCATGCCCACGCTTTCCAGCTGGAACACGCCGGCCGTCTCGCCGCGCCCAAGCATCTGGTAGGAAGGCCGGTCGTCCAGGGGCAGCGCCGACAGGTCCACGGTGATCCCCCGGGGACGCAGCAACTGAACCGCGCGCTCCAGCACGGTGAGGGTCTTGAGACCGAGGAAGTCGAACTTCACCAGCCCGGCCTGTTCCACCCACTTCATGTTGTACTGGGTGACCGGCATGTCGGCG
>JANQGN010000038.1 GCA_028277295.1 Rhodospira sp. | reverse complement strand
CATGGGCACGCCGCCCTTGCCGATCACCTGCCAGCCGCAGGGCAGGCCGCCCACCCCGTCGGCGGCCATGTCGGCGCCCGTGAGCACCGCCACCACGCCAGGGATGGCCATGGCCGGGGCGGCATCCACCCCGGCGACGCGGGCATGGGCATGGGGCGAGCGCACGAAGCAGGCATGCACCTGCCGCTCGCGGTTGAAGTCATCGGTGTAGCGGCCCCGGCCGGTCAGGAACCGGGCGTCCTCGGTACGCTTAACCGGGGTGCCGACGGTCTTGGTGAGAGTCTCCGCCATCGTCTCAGCCTCCCCCCGTGGTGTGCATCGCCTGGGCGCCCGCCTGAACGGACCTCAGGATGTTCTGGTAGCCGGTGCAGCGGCACAGGTTGCCCTCGAGCCCCTTGCGGATGTCCTCATCGCTGGGGTCGGGGGCGTGGCTGACCAGGTCGACGGCGCTCATCACCATGCCCGGCGTGCAGAAGCCGCACTGCAGACCATGGTGGTCGTTGAACGCCTGCTGCATGGGATGCAGGGTGGCGCCGTTGGCAAGTCCTTCAATGGTGGTGATGCTGCTGCCCTGGCCTTGCACCGCCAGGATGGCGCACGACTTGACCGAGCGGCCGTCCAGCAGCACCACGCAAGCACCGCACTGACTGGTGTCGCATCCCACGTGGGTGCCGGTCAGGCGCAGGGTCTCGCGCAGGAACTCGACCAGCAGGGTGCGCGGCTCGACGGTGCCGGTCACGGGCTGGCCGTTGACGATCATGCTGACCGTCAGGGTAGGGGCGATGGACATGCGGTGCGATCCTCCCTGGGGGCCGGGCCGGCTTGGATGCGGCCTCGGGTTCTGGTCGGGTTTAGCGGGCCGTGCGGACCCGGCCTACGCCTTGAGTCCGGTGGCAGTTAAGTATTACGCTACGGAAACGGTCGGAAGTCTGTCAACCGCCAAGCGCCGTGACCAAGGGGCGCGTGTGTGCCTGTGATGCACCGAAAGGGCGCGGAGATGATTCAGGATTTCGATGAGAACGTGGTGCCCACTCTTCTTGACTGGCGCCGCGCCAAGGGGGCTGGCGCCCTGGTGACCCTGGTGCGCAAGAGTGCGTCCGGACCCCGCCCCCTGGGCAGTCAGTTGGCGGTGGCCGCCGATGGCCGCGTGGTGGGGCTCATCTCAGGCGGCTGCGTCGAGGGCGGCATCGCCGAAGAGGCGATGACCGCCATGCGCGAGGGCCACGATCGCATGGCCCGCTTCGGCGAGGGCTCGCGCTATGTGGACCTGCGCATGCCCTGCGGCGGCGGCATCGACGTGCACGTGAACGTCACCATCGCAACCGATACCCTGGCCCAGGTGGCGGCGGCGGTGACGGGTCGTCGGCCGGTGGTGATGGTCACGGATGCGGCGCAGGGCCGGACCTGGGTGGAGGCGCCCGGCCCCGGCGATGACGCGGCCTTCGCTGTCGCCGAACTGGCCTGGGACGGAGAGGCCCGCTTTCGCCGGCTGCATCGGCCGCCGCCGCGTCTGGTGCTGGCTGGGCGCGGGCCGATCCTGCCCTTGACGGCGCGCATGGCGGCGCTCAATGGCTATCATGTGGTGGTGCTCACCGACGACGACCACGCGGCCGGCCAGGCGCGGTTGGCCTGCATCGAGCCGCCGCGCGGCACCGCGCCGGCTGACGTGGCCGCGGTGCCCCTGGACGCGGCCACGGCCGTGGTCACTCTGTTCCACGACCACGACGTGGAACTGCCCATCCTGCGCCGGGCGCTGCGGGCGCCGGTGTTCCATATCGGCGCCCTCGGGTCGCAGGCCACGCATGCGGCGCGGCTGGCGCGGCTGGCCGACGAGGGCTTTGACGAGCCGGCGCTGGCGCGCATCGAGGGACCGGCCGGCGTGCCGATCCATGCCGCCAACCCGGCGGAGATCGCGACGTCCGTCGTGGCCGG
>JANQGN010000159.1 GCA_028277295.1 Rhodospira sp. | reverse complement strand
TCCCATGCCAACCGACCTCCTAAAAGTCAGTCCGTTGAATCATAAAATCGATCCCATGGGAATCCCTGGCGACTCAACCCGAGCCCAAAGCACTCTAGGCGCTTGCTTTTGGCGGGATGACCAGAACGGCGCGGATATCGTTCACGTTGGTGCGTGTCGGGCCGGTGACAACCACGTCGCCCAGGGCCTGGAACAGGTCGTAACTGCGGTGGGTCGCCAACAGGGCCGCTGGATCCAACCCCAGGGCGGCGGCCCGGGACAGGGTGTCCGGACCGATGATGGCGCCGGCATTGTCCTCGGTGCCGTCGATGCCGTCGCTGTCGCAGGCCAGGGCATGGATGCCGGGCGCGCCGTTCAAGGCGATGGCCAGGGCGAGCGCGAACTCGGCATTCGGGCCGCCCCGTCCGCCCGTGGTTCTCAGCGTGACCGTCAGTTCCCCGCCGGACAGCAGCACGCAGGGGGGTGACGCCGGCTGGCCATGGGCGGCGCAGGAGAGCGCCATGCCGGCCATGGCACGCGCCACCTCGCGGGCCTCGCCCTCCAGGGCGTCGCCCAGGATCAACGGTGTGATCCCGGCGGCGCGGGCTGCCTCGGCGGCGGCGGCGAGCGCCTGCCAGGGGCGGGCGACAAGGCGATAGTCGGCGCGGGTGAACGCCGGGTGCCCGGGCTTGGGGGTCTCACAGGCCGGGTCGGCGAGGTGACGGCGCACCAAGGCCGGCGCGTCAAGGCCGTGGCGCGCCAGCACCGCCAAGGCGTCGTGACGGGTGCTCGGGTCGGCCACGGTGGGGCCGGAGGCGATCACCGCCGGGTCGTCGCCGGGAACGTCGGAGATGGCCAGGGTCACGACCCGTGCCGGCGCGGCGGCGACGGTCAACCGCCCGCCCTTGAGGACCGAGAGGTGCTTGCGCACCGTGTTGATCTCGTCAATGGCCGCCCCGGCTCCCAGCAGCGCGCGGGTGATCGCCTGTTTGTCGGCGAGGGGGACCGCCTCCGGCGGCAGCGCCAGCAGCGAAGAGCCGCCCCCCGAGATCAGGCAGAGCAGAAGGTCGTCGGCTGTCAGGCCCCGGACCAGGCGCAGGATTTCGGCCGCCGCCGCGCGGCCCTGGGCATCCGGAACCGGATGGCTGGCCTCGACGACGCGAATCGCCCGTGTGGGCAGGCCGTGACCGTGCCGGGTGATCACCAGCCCTGACAGCGCGCCTGGTCCACCAGGCCAGTGATCCTCGACCGCCCGGGCCATGGCCGCCGCGCCCTTGCCGGCGCCGACCACCACGGCGCGTCCCCGGGGCGGCGGCGGCAGATGGGGCGGCAGTTCATGGGCAGGATTGGCCGCCGCCACGGCGACGTCGAACAGGGCGTGCAACAGCGGCCGGGGGTCAATGGGTGGCGCGCTCACGGGACCGTGTCCGAGGGTGTGGCGCGACGGGCGCCGACGGTCTGATGAGCGCTGCCGCGACGGGCGATGACGATGCCCGCGAGGATGACCACCCCGCCCGCCGTCTGCGTCGGCGTCAAAGGCTCGGAGAGAATCAGCCAGCCCAGCAGCGCCGCGACCGCCGGTTGCAGGAGCAGGCTCACACTGCCGAAGGCCGGCGGCAGATGCGCGAGCGCGAAAGCAATGGCCCCCTGGCCGCCGGCATGGGATAGCCAGGCCAGACCCAGCAGGATCGCCAGGGCCGACACGGTGGGGATGGCTAGGCTCTCGCCATTCAGCAGGCTCAGGGCCAGCAGGATCCAGGCGGTGTGCAGGGTGCTCCAGGCCATTACCACCGCCGTGGGGAAGCGGGTCCGGCACCAGCCGATTCCCAGGATATAGGCGCCATAGAACATGGCCGTCACCACGCCCAGACCGTCGCCGGTGATCTGCCCTGGGGCGCCGACGGTGAGGCTGTCGGCCACCAGCAGGGCGACGCCGGCCACGGCGGTGACCAGACCGGCCAGGAACACCGGCGTCGGCCGATGCCCGAACAGCGCCCAGGCCCCGAAGGTCACGAACACCGGTGCCAGATTGGCCAGCACCGTGGAATTGGCCACCGAGGTGTACTGCAAGGCCCAGTGCCAGCAGGCCAGATCGCCGGAAAAGGCGATGCCTGGGACCGCCAGCATCAGGTGATCACGCCAGGTCGTGGGGCGGGCCTTGCGATGGCCAGCGGCCGGCGCGCGGGCATGCAGGAGGGCCACGGCCATCAGGATCGGCCACGCCAGGCCCGCCCGGTAAAAGGCGGTGATGGTGGGCTCCAGCGGCGAGAGCTTCGCGAAGACGGGTGAAAAGCCAATCAACACCGCCCCCAGAAGCAGCAGGGGCAGGGCGCGACGGGCGTGCGGATCGTCGACCAGGGTGACTGAGGTCATGGGACGGCCGGGCCAGGGGACGTGGCGTGAAGATCAAGGGATGGCACGGCCGTGGGCGCCGCCGCTGCACCGCTGGGCCGTGCGGTCAATGGCGCGGCGCGCCGTCGAACACCGACTCCAGGTCGGGCGCGGTCAGTGCCCGGTCCAGAAGCGCGTCCAGGTCTGAAACCGGCCAGGCGTGAACGCGCGCCGCCAGCGGGGCGGGAATGGTGCCAAAGCGCACCGCCACCGTGCGCAAGATGGATCGGGTCAAAGCCCGGGCTTCGCCGCGCGCCTCGCCGCGCGCCTCGCCGCGTGCCTCGCCGCGTGCCTCGCCTTCGGCGCGTCCCCGGGCCTCGCCCTGTCGCATCCATTCCTGTGCAGCCAACGAAACCAACGTCTCCTCCTCGTCCGGCCTGGCCTGGGCGGCCACCTCTCGCCAATCGGCGGCTGTCAACGCCTGGGCCACATGCAGAATATAGTGCACCACCTGGCGTTCCAGAAGCGTTCCGTCCGGCAGGGCGGCGACAATGCTTGCAAGCACCTCTATGGCGGCGGTGCCGTCCCGACCCACCGTGGCCAGGGCGCGCAGGGCCGCCCAGGCGGGGGTCCTCACCGCCGGCGAGTCGGGCACGACACGGCCCAGGTCGCGCACACCATAGCGCAGGTCCCGCAACTCCGCCTTGAGGGCGTCGTCGGCATTCAGGCAGTCCAGAACTGACGTCGGCACCGACCAGACGCTCCGTCCATGGTAGAGCACCAGCGGCAGGATGGGCGGCAGGCGGGACAGCTTGGCCGGATCACGGCCGGCATGGCGCTCCCAGATGCGCGCCATGTAGCCGAGCAGTTGCAGGGGGGTGCGTGGGTCCGGCCGGCTCTTGTGCTCGATCAGGACATAAAGGAACGCCGGCCGTCCATCGGTCAACGCGACGCGGAACAGCCGATCGCTTGTCGTCCGCCGCAAGCGGCGGTCGATGTAACTGCCGTCCACGGGCTCCGGCGGAGCAGCGGACAAGCGGGCGGCGATCTCCGGCGGCAGCATCTGCCGCAGCACCTCGGCGGCGTACTCAGGGTCATCGAGGACCGCCCGCACCAAAGCGTCATGAGGGTCGGCGGGGGGCTCGGGAGGAGGCTGGCTGGACGACGACATGGCTCTCTGCGTGTCTCCTGGCGGATTTCGCAACCATATCACGCCAGGTCCGCAGGGTCTCCATCGCCCCCATGTATCCGATACACCAGGATGGTGGTGCCGAAGACATCGCCCACCGGATGGCGGGCCACGGGCGTCAGGCCCGGCAGGGCGAAGGTGTTGGAGACCAGCCAGCATCCGGGCGGTGCCTCTCGAACCGCCCGCTCCGCCAGCCGGGCCATGGCCGATCCCTGGAGGTAGCAGACAATCAGGCCCGCATGGGACAGGTCCACCCGGTGCAGGTCGGTCCGGCGGACCTCCAGGTTGCCCACGCGTCCGGCCAGCACGCGCATGCGCGCCACCGACCAGGGCACCGGCGACAGCTCCACACCCAAAACGCGGCGGTGGGGATAGCGGGCCGCCAGCGCCAGCGCCAGGCCGCCCCAGCCGCACCCCAACTCCAGGATGTCGCCGTCCATGGAGTCCGGCAGCGTGCTCAGCAACACCCGCGCCGCCCGGGGGGTGGTCGGCCAGGGCGGCGCGCCCAGGCGCAGGGTGTAGGTCACCACCAGCGCCCCGGCGATCAGCACGCCGGTCAGCAGGGTGATGTCCCCGATTCCCAGCGCCGCCGCGCCGCCCATGGACGGGTCCGTCACCGGCTATGTGGCGGTGAAGGTGGGTTTGCGCTTGGCCTTGAAGGCGCCGATGCCCTCCTCATAGTCCTCGGTGGCCAGGAAGTCGTAGCACTCGTCCAACTCGCTTTCGGACACCGGATGCGGGGTGACCAGGCGGCGGATGAAGCGCTTGTGCCAGCGGGCCACCAGCGGCGCGCCCTGGCCGATGCGCTCGGTCACGCCGGCGACGGTCTCGTCCAGGGCCTCGGGCTCCACCATGCTGTTCAGCAGGCCGGCCTGAAGCGCCCAGGCGGCGTCTACGATCTTGCCTTCCAGCAGCAATTCGGCGGCGCGCGCGGCACCGATCAGCCGCTGGATGGCCTCGATCTCCGGATAGGCCATGACCACCGAGATCCGCGCGATGGGCACGCCGAAGCGCGACCGCGTGGTGGCGATGCGCAGGTCTGCCTGGCAGGCCAGTTCCAGGCCGCCGCCGACGCAGGCGCCGTCGATGCGCGCCACCACCGGCGCCGGGCATTCACGGACGGCGGTCAGGGCCCGGCGCATCACCAAGTCATAGTCTTTCGCCTGCTGGGCGGTGGCGCGCACGGTGTCGAACTCGCCGATGTCGGCGCCGGCGGCGAAGGCCTTGCCGGCGCCCTCGAGCACCACGCAACGCAGCGCTTCGTCCTCGCTCAGAATTTCAAAGGCCTCGGCCAGGCCCTGCCACATGGGCAGGTCCAGTGCGTTCAGCTTCTCGGGCCTGTTCAGGGTGACGGTGGCCACCAGGCCGGTGTCGTCGCGGCGGGTCAGGATCGCGTCCGGTTGCATGGGGTGTCCCTTGAAGTGACGAGGGGCAGGCGAGAACCGCGGGACCCCGGGCCGAGGCATCGATCAGGCCAGGGGCGCGCCAGGGGGCGATTGCGGTCGCCCCCTTATAACCGCTAAACAGGGCCGGCACGAGGGGATGAATGATCGCCATCGCCCCGCCGCCCGCCTCTCCGGAGCCGCAGCCCCATGACCGACGCCGCCCTTTCCGAACATCAGACTCACGCCGCCCGCGATCCGCGTCAGAAGGAGGCTGGCCGCCAGGTGGCGCGCATCCTGCTGGAGATCGGCGCCGTCAACTTCCGCCCCGAGGACCCCTATCGCCTGACCGCTGGCTGGGCCAGCCCGGTGTACATCGACGGTCGCCGGGTGATTGCCTTTCCGCGCGCGCGCCGGCGCATCATCGAACTGGCGCGCGAGACGCTGGAACGCGACGTGGGTACCGAGGCGTTCGACGCCGTGGCTGGGGGCGAGACCGCCGGCATCCCCTATGCCGCCTGGCTGTCCGAGGCCCTGTCCCTGCCCATGCTTTATGTGCGCAAGACGCCCAAGGGGTTCGGCCGCATGGCCCAGATCGAGGGCACTTTCCGCGAGGGTGACCGGGTGGTGCTGGTGGAGGACCTGGCCACCGATGGCGGCTCCAAGCTGGTGTTCTGCGACGCGCTTCGCGCCGCGGGGGCCGAGGTGGCCCACGCCTTCGTCGTGTTCTTCTACGGCGTCTTCCCGGGCGCCCTGAAGACCCTGGAGGAGGCGGGTCTCACCCTCCATTTCCTGGCCAACTGGTGGGACGTGCTGGAGGCGGCGGAGCACCAGCAGGCGTTCTCGCCCGAGGCCATCGCTGGCGTGCGCACGTTCCTGCAGGATCCCATCGCCTGGTCGGCGGCCCATGGCGGGAGGGGCGCGGAGGGGTGACCGATGGCCGGGCGCGCGCGGCGCCGTGTTACCTCCGCTACCGGCCGCCCGTGCCAAGCAGCAGATCCCGCGCCTGGTTGAGGCGGGCCGCCAGGTACGGACTGCCGCCGCGATCGGGATGGACGCCCTGAATCAGCCGGCGCCAGGCCGCCCGGATGGCCTCGGCGTCGGCGCCCTCTTCCAGTCCCAGCAGCGCCAGCGCCTCGGCCCGGTCCATGGTCGCGGTGCCGGGGGGCGGTGGGCGGGAGGTCTCGCCCGTCCCCGTCCGTCCGGGTTCCGCGCCGGCAGCGCCGAAGGTGTCGCGCCAGTCCGGGCGGGCGCGATCAAGCCAGGCTTCCAGGACCCGCCGGCTGTCCGGATCGGCGCTGGTCTCGCGCCACAAGGCGGCCAGCGCGGCGCCGTCAAGGTCGTCGAGCGCACGGCCGGACGATTCCCCCTCCAGGACCAGGCCATCCATGGTGCCGGTCGCATGATCCAGGGTCATACTCAGGAAGCGCGTGGTGACCTCGGACCGGCCGGAACGATCGTCGGCGCGTCCCCAGCCCTGGCGGCGCCACCCGGCCGCGCCGCCGACCTGTCCAAATCCGCTGCCAGCCGCGCCGCCGCCACTGGCGGCGGTGCCCCGCAACGCGCCACGCAGAAGGTTGCTCAGGGCCGCGTGGCCGGCCAGCCGCGCCAGCCATGGCAACAGCGCCGCCAGCGCCGCCAGGGCCCAGGCCAGACGGCCGGTCACGGCCAGGAACACGAACACCATCGCGACCACGCCGCCGCTGGTCCAGCCGATCAGCCGCAGCAATTGGCGCGGATCCGCCTGGGCGATCCAGCGTGACACCAGAATCAGGCCAATCATCAGCGCCAGGCCGAGTATGAAGACGGGTAACATGGTTCACCCCCCGAGGCCGGGGCCCGACGTGGAGCCACGGCCAGACTGGGGGCCGTCGCCGCGTTCCCGGGCAAGCTGGTCGGTCAGGCGCAGCACCGCCCCGCCGGCGCGCCGCGCATGATCCTCCAGGGCCGGCCGCCCGGCGGCGGCGTAAATGGCCACGGCTTCCAGCAGGCGCCGCAATTGATCGGCGCTGCCGGCGTCGAACGGACAGAAGGCCCCCCCGGACAGGCGCGCCACATGCGCCAGCACGCGCGCGGCGAAGGGCTCGCGGCCTTCGTGAAACACGAACACCGGCAGCTTGCGCAAGCCCATCTCGCCGGCCAGGGCGTACAGGGCGTCCGGCTCCTCCTCCACGCAGTCGCCAATGAACACGACGGCGGCCACGGGCGCGTCGGCGTGGGTGGTCAAGGCATGGCGCAGCACGCGGCCGATCTGGGTGCGGCCGGCGCGGCAGGTGACCCCGCTCATGCGCTGTAGCATCGCGTCGGCGCGGGTCACCCAGGGGCCCGCGAGGCACTGACCGATGCCCCGGTAGAACACCAGTTGCACCGACAGCCCGCCGATACGGGTGGCGGTGGCGAACATGGCGGCCTGGGTTTCCATCGCCAGGTCCCACGTGGGTTGCCGGCTGGCGGTGGCGTCCAGGGCGAACATCAGCCGGCCACGCCCGGCGCCCGAACTGGTGCGTACGGCCTCCAGGAACGCGGAGACGGCGCCGTCATCGGCTGGCGGCACCGGCGCCGGCGTGGTTCCGCCGGCACGGGCAAGGAAGCGCGCGACGTCGTTCGCTCCGCCGGTGTCCGCTCCGCCGTCGTTGGCGCCGTCTCCGCGCGGCGCATTTTGTTTCTCGCCGTGATCCTGCCTGCGATACCCGGTCACGCTAACCCCGTTGCCTTGGCGTTATCTGGGTGGCCGTCGTCCTCCCCCAACATGGGGCGCCCGGCGCGCCGCGCAACGGGGCTTGCCGCATGGCCCGTGCCGCAGACCGCTCCTAAAGCTCCTCTCGGTCGATCACCCAGGGTTCGGCCAGCGCCTCGCGGGTCCAGTCGACCATCGCCGGCAGGGCATGGATGGCGTCGATGTAGGCGCGGCAGGTCTGGTCCACCGGCACCGCGTAGGTGCGGAAGCGGCTGGCCACCGGCGCGAACATGGCGTCGACGTTGGTGAAGGCGCCGAATAGAAACGGTCCGTCCGCGCCATACCGATGGCGGCAGTCGATCCACAGCGCGCAGATACGCGCGACGTCGCGCAGCACGCCAGGCGCGTTCTGCCCCTTGCCGGGAAGCGACTTGCGCACGTTCATCGGCAGGGCCTGGCGCAGGGCGGCGAACCCCGCGTGCATCTCGGCGCACAGCGATCGGGCCACGGCGCGGGCCGTGGGATCATCGGGCCACAGGCCGGCCTCGGGATGGCGCTCGGCGATATACTCCAGGATGGCCATGGACTCCCAGATGGAGAAATCGCCGTGGCGCAGCACGGGGACCTTGCCGGCCGGACAGGCCGCGTGCAGCCGGGCCCGGGTGTCGAGCATGTCCAGGGGGATCAGGTGCTCGTCGAACGTCAGTCCCGCCTGGCGCATGGCCAGCCAGGGACGCAGGGACCAGGACGAATAGGTTTTGTTACCGATGATGAGCGTATAATCGGACATGGGACGGTCTTCCACGCCACTCTCTGGGGAGACCCAAGGTACAGCGCGGGGGCGCCCTGGTCCACGGTCCGTGCACCGGCGTAACGGGGCCCCCACGGGGGCTTGGCGGGGCAATCGGGTGACCGCGCTTCGGTCTCCATCGTCACCGCGAGGCGCGTCAGCGCCGACGCGATCCAGGGCCAAGCGCACCATCCTCGGCCCCTGGATTGCCACGCCCCCCGGATCGTATCCCGTCTGACGACGCGGGCTCGCAATGACGATTTACGTGCCTAAACGTAAACCGCGATCCATTAGATGCATTCATGCTCAGCGACGCTCCATTCACCCGATTGCCCTGGGGGGTTGGCGGGGTCTGTTCCCTTGGCCCGTCAACCGAGCTAGACTGGCGCCCGTCACTATTGGCGAGCGTCAGGGGAGCCCCCCCGGTGGTGGCCATGCCTCTCGCCGCTCGAACCGATGATCCGCCTTGACGACCACCGGCCTTGATCCCTTCCTGGGACACATCAT
>JANQGN010000074.1 GCA_028277295.1 Rhodospira sp. | reverse complement strand
GGCCCTGGAGGATCTGGGGCACCACATCGCCTCGGCGCTGCCCGACGCGGTCCAGGCCACGACCATGGCCCGGGACGAGTTGGTCGTGCGGATCAACCGTCACGATGTCGCCCGGGTGCTGACCTTCCTGCGCGATGATCCCAACTGCATGTTCCAGCAGTTGGTGGATGTCTGCGGCGTGGACTACCCGGAGCGAGACGAGCGCTTCGAGATCGTCTACAACCTTCTCAGCCTGAAGCACAATCAGCGGGTCCGCGTGAAGCTGTCGGCAAGCGAGAGCACCCCTGTTCCGTCCGTGGTCGAGGTATTCCCCACCGCGAACTGGTTCGAGCGCGAGACCTGGGACATGTACGGCGTGTTCTTCTCCGGGCATCCCGACCTGCGCCGGTTGCTCACTGACTACGGCTTCGAGGGGCACCCACTGCGCAAGGACTTCCCGCTGACGGGCCATGTGGAAATGCGCTACGACGACGAGCAGGCGCGGGTGGTGTACGAGCCGGTGCGGTTGACCCAGGACTTCCGCAGCTTCGATTTTCTCAGCCCCTGGGAAGGGGCGCTGGACCCGGACGCGGCGGCCGGCGCCGCGCTGCCGGGAGACGAGAAGGCCACGACCGGCTGACAGGCCGCGGGAGACGGTTGGGCGCGCGGCGGGCCGGCGGGCGTGCCCGCCATCCCATCGACCGAGAGACCGGCGACCGGTGACACGGCCGTCACGAGCGAGATCCAGGCGGGACCAAACCATGGCGCAGACCGAGATCAAGAGCTACCACCTCAATTTCGGCCCGCAACACCCTGCGGCGCATGGGGTGCTGCGCCTGATTCTGGAGTTGTCAGGCGAAGTCGTCGAGCGTGCCGATCCGCATGTGGGCCTGCTGCATCGGGGCACCGAAAAGCTGATCGAGTACAAGTCCTACGTTCAGGCGCTTCCGTACTTTGATCGTCTGGACTATGCATGCCCGCTGAATATGGAGCATCCTTACGTCCTGGCCATAGAAAAGCTGCTGGGCGTGGAGGTGCCGCCACGCGGTAAGTACATTCGGACGCTGTATTCCGAGATCACGCGAATCATCAACCACATCATGAACACCACGTCATTCGCCCTGGACGTTGGGGCGATGACACCCATGCTGTGGGGATGGGAAGAGCGCGAGCATTTGCTGGAGTTTTGTGAGCGGGCCTCGGGCGCGCGCATGCACATGGCCTACTATCGCCCCGGTGGCGTGGCCAAGGATCTTCCGGCGGGGCTGACCGACGACATCTACGCTTGGTGCGATCGCTTCGAGCGGTTCCTGGTGGACATGGAAGCCCTGCTCGACGAGAACCGCATCTTCCGCCAGCGCTGCGTGGACATTGGGGTCGTCAGCGCGGAGGATGCCCTGGCCTGGGGCTTCACCGGTCCGGTGCTGCGCGGGTCCGGCATCGCCTGGGACCTGCGCAAGGCGCACCCCTACGACGCGTTCGAGGACATGGAGTTCGATGTTCCAGTGGGCAAGACCTG
This sequence comes from Rhodospira sp., assembly GCA_028277295.1. Classification (GTDB taxonomy): domain Bacteria; phylum Pseudomonadota; class Alphaproteobacteria; order Rhodospirillales; family Rhodospirillaceae; genus Rhodospira. The sequence goes on along the minus strand of JANQGN010000074.1, from coordinate 14,516 downwards.
CGATGTCTATGCCCGCTACCTCGTGCGCATGGAGGAGATGAAGCAGTCGGTGCGCATTATGCGCCAGTGCATTGAGAAGATGCCGGACGGTCCGGTGAAGGCCGACGACCATAAGGTTACGCCGCCCACCCGGCCGGAGATGAAGCGCTCCATGGAGGCGCTCATCCACCACTTCAAGCTCTACACCGAGGGATTCAAGGTACCGCCGGGCGAAACCTACACGGCGGTCGAGGCGGCCACCGGCGAGTTCGGTGTCTACCTGGTCTCGGATGGCACCAACCGCCCCTATCGCTGCAAGATCCGCTCGCCTGGGTATGCGCACCTCCAGGGCCTGGACCTGCTCTCCCGTGGTCACATGCTGGCGGACATCCCCGCCAACATTGGTTCCATTGACATTGTGTTCGGCGAGATCGACCGATGAGCGCTGCCCCCAAGACCATCCCCGGCGCGGCCAACACGCCGTTCGCCTTCACGGCCGAGAACCAGGTCGAGGCCGAGCGTATCTTCGCCAAGTACCCCGTGGCGCGGGCGCGCAGCGCCATCCTGCCCTTGCTTGACCTGGCCCAGCGCCAGGAGGGGTGGGTGTCGCGCGCCGTTGTGGAGGCCGTGGCGTCCATGACAAAGGTGGCGCCGATCATGGTGTGGGAGGTGGCCACCTTCTATACCATGTACAACCTGGAGCCCATCGGGCGGTTCCATGTCGAGGTCTGCACCAATCTGCCGTGCTGGCTGCGCGGCTCGGAGGACGTGGTGCGCGCCGCCCGCGACGTGTTCGGGGTCGAGATCGGGCAGACCAGCGCCGACGGCCTGGTGACCCTGTCGCAGGCCGAGTGTCTGGGGGCATGCGTCAATGCGCCCATGCTGCAGATCGGCGACGACTATTACGAGGACCTGGACTACGACCGTGCCAAGGCCCTGTTCACGGCCATGAAGCAGGGTCGGCATGTCAACGGTGGATCGCAGGCGGGCCGCCGCTGCTCGGCGCCCATGGGAGACCTGACCAGTCTGACCACCGATCCCACCACCCCCGAGGGCGGGCGCTGGACGGCCGAGTCCAGCCCGGCGGCCGGGGGTGGCGCCGACGGCCCACGGTAGAGGAGCGCGCACCGTGCTGCTGAGCGACAAGGACCGCATCTTCACCAACCTGTATGGGATCCACGACTGGGCCCTGGCGGGCGCGCGGGCGCGCGGCGACTGGGATGGCACCAAGGCCATTCTGACCATGGGGCCGGACTGGATCATCGACCAGGTCAAGGCGTCGGGATTGCGCGGGCGTGGTGGCGCCGGTTTTCCCACCGGCCTCAAATGGTCGTTCATGCCGAAGTCGGTGGGCGAGCGTCCCCACTACCTTGTGGTGAATGCCGATGAAGGCGAGCCCGGCACCTGCAAGGACCGGGACATGATGCGCAACGACCCGCACAAGCTGTTGGAAGGCTGCCTGATCGCCGGGTTCGCCATGCATGCCCATGCGGCCTACATCTATATTCGCGGCGAGTTCTATCGGGAGGCCGAGCGCCTGGAGGCAGCCATCGTCCAGGCCGAGGAGGCCGGTTTGCTGGGCGATGACGCTTGCGGATCCGGCTGGCCGTTCCGGGTTTACGTGCACCGGGGCGCGGGCGCCTACATCTGCGGTGAGGAAACGGCGCTCATCCAGTCGCTGGAGGGCAAGAAGGGCCAGCCGCGCCTGAAGCCGCCGTTCCCGGCCGGCGTGGGCCTGTATGGCTGTCCCACGACCGTCAACAATGTGGAGAGCATCGCCGTCGTGCCGACGATCCTGCGGCGCGGCGCCGAGTGGTTCGCCGGCATCGGCCGCGAAAAGAACACGGGCACCAAGGTGTTCTGCATCTCGGGCCACGTGAATACTCCGTGCAACGTGGAAGAAGCCATGAGCATTCCGTTGCGCACGCTGATCGAGACGCATGCGGGCGGGGTGCGCGGCGGCTGGGATAATCTTCTGGCGGTGATCCCCGGCGGGGCCTCGGTTCCGTTGATTCCCAAGGACATCTGCGACGATGTTCTGATGGACTTCGACAGCCTGCGGGACGTCAAGTCCGGTTTGGGCACGGCGGCGGTGATGGTGATGGACAAGTCCACCGACGTGGTGGCGGCCATCGCCCGTCTGTCCGACTTCTACCAGCACGAAAGCTGCGGCCAGTGCACGCCGTGCCGCGAGGGGTGTGGCTGGATGGCGCGGGTGATGCACCGCCTGGTGACGGGTGATGCCGACATTGAGGAAATCGACATCCTGGAGGACGTGACCCGCCAGGTGGAGGGGCACACCATCTGCGCCCTGGGCGACGCGGCTGCCTGGCCGATTCAGGGCCTGATCCGGCACTTCCGCCCGGAGCTGGAACGCCGTATCCGCGCCCGCAAAGGCTCGTCTGGACCGGTTCAGGTGCCGACGGCCGCGGAATGATCCAGGGACAACTGGGTGAGAGGGGTTTGCGTCCATGCCCAAGCTGACCATTGACGGCATCGAGGTCGAAGCCCAGGCCGGCATGACCGTCATACAGGCGGCCGACCTGGTGGGCATCGAGATCCCGCGCTTCTGCTATCACGAGCGGCTGTCTATCGCCGGCAACTGCCGAATGTGCCTGGTGGAGGTGAAGCCGGGGCCGCCCAAGCCTCAGGCCGCGTGTGCCCTGCCGGTGGCGGATGGGATGGAGGTCTGGACGCAGTCCGACCTGGCCACGAAGGCCCGCAAGGGGGTCATGGAGTTCCTGCTGATCAACCATCCGCTGGACTGCCCCATTTGTGACCAGGGCGGCGAATGCGACCTGCAGGATCAGGCCATGGCCTTCGGCTCCGACCGGACCCGCTTCCGCGAGGTGAAGCGCTCGGTGACCGAGAAGCACCTGGGTCCGCTGGTCAAGACCGCCATGACCCGGTGTATTCATTGTACCCGCTGTGTGCGCTTTATCCGCGAGGTGGCCGGTGTACCCGAAATGGGGATGATTGGGCGTGGCGAACACGCCGAGATCACCTCGTACGTGGAAGAGGCCCTGACCAGCGAGTTGTCCGGCAACATCGTCGATCTGTGTCCCGTGGGCGCCCTGACCAGCGCGCCCTATGCCTTCAACGCGCGACCCTGGGAACTCACAAAGGTGGAGTCGATCGACGTGTTGGACGCCGTCGGCTCGGCGATCCGCGTGGATGCGCGCGGCAACGCGGTGATGCGCGTGCTGCCGTGCCTCAATGAGGACGTCAATGAGGAGTGGCTGGCCGACAAGTCCCGACACGCCGTCGACGGCCTGCGCTACCAGCGCCTGGATCGCCCCTATGTGCGCGAGAACGGGAAGCTGCGGCCGGCGTCCTGGGAAGAAGCGCTGGCCACCGTGGCCGGCAAACTGTTGAGCACAGAGCCCGATCGCATCGCCGCCCTGGCCGGCGACCTGGCCGATGCGGAGGCCATGGTGCTGCTCAAGGACCTGCTGGACGCCCTGGGCAGCCCGCACCGGGATTGCCGCCAGGACGGCGCGGCGCTTGATCCGGACGATCGCGCCTCCTGGCTGTTCAATCCGACCATTCCGGGGATCGAGGACGCGGACGCCCTGTTGATTGTCGGCGCCGATCCGCGCCGGGAAGCGCCCATCCTCAACGCTCGCATCCGCAAGCGCTATGCCATGGGCGGTTTCCCCATTGGCGTGCTCGGGCCGGCCAAGGACCTCACCTACGCGGTGGAGGACCTGGGCAACGATCCGCATACCCTGCGGGCGCTGGCGAGCGGTAGCCATTCCTTCTGGCGGGCGCTGAGCGACGCCGAGCGGCCGATGATCCTGGTGGGCATGGGGGCGCTGGCCCGCGACGACGGGGCCGCCATGATGGGCTATGCCCGCCGGGTGGCGGAAACGGCGGGGGCGATCACTGACGACTGGACGGGTTTCGGCGTTCTGCACACGGCCGCCGCCCGGGTTGGTGGCCTGGAGGCCGGTTTCGTGCCGGGACCCAACGGCCGCGACACCAGCCGTATCCTGGAGGGAACCGCGAACGGATCCATCGAGGTGGTCTACCTGCTGGGGGCCGACGAGATCGATACGGCGGCCCTGGGGGACGCCTTCGTGATCTACCAGGGCCACCACGGCGACGCCGGGGCCAACCGCGCCGATGTGATCCTGCCCGGCGCGGCCTATACCGAAAAGAACGCCACATACGTGAACACCGAAGGGCGCATGCAGCGAACATGGCTGGCGGTGCATCCGCCCGGCGAGGCCCGCGAGGACTGGAAAATCGTCCGCGCCCTCTCCTCGGCGGTCGAGAAACCGTTGGCCCAGGGGTCGCTGGAGGCGGTCCGTGCGCGCCTGGTGGAGGTCTCGCCGACCTTCGCGCCGGGCAACGAGGGGCAGGTGGTTCCGGCCGAGTACAGCGCGACCCATCGCGGCTTCAGCGGCCGTCTGGACAGCGCGCCCTTCGTCTCGCCGGTGGTCAATTACTATCAGACCGATCCCATCAGCCGCGCCTCGCGGACGATGGCCGCCTGCACCGACGTCTACATCAACGGCAAGGCCAGCGCTGACAAACGGACGGGGACCGATGGCTGACTTCTGGACCGATGTGCTCTGGCCGCTGATCATCATCATCGCCCAGATTCTGCTGATCGTATTGCCGTTGTTGCTGGCGGTGGCGTACTTGACCTATGCGGAACGCAAGGTGATCGGCGCCATGCAGCTCCGCAAGGGACCGAACGTGGTGGGACCTTTTGGTCTGCTGCAGCCCATCGCGGATGGGGCGAAGCTGTTCCTCAAGGAGACGGTCATCCCCACCGGCGCCGACCGGCCGGTGTTCATTCTGGCCCCCATGCTCACCTTCATTCTGGCGTTGATCGGCTGGGCGGTGATTCCCTTTGACGAGGGGTGGGTGCTGTCGGACATCAACGTTGGCGTGCTGTACCTGCTGGCCATCTCTGGGCTGGGCGTCTACGGCATCATCATGGCTGGCTGGGCGTCCAACTCGAAGTACGCGTTCCTGGGCGGGCTGCGCTCGGCGGCGCAGATGGTCTCTTACGAGATCAGCATGGGCCTGATCATCATCTCCGTCTTGCTGACGGCCGGGTCGCTGAACTTGTCCGAGATCGTCCAGGCCCAGGCCGATGGGGTTTGGTACGCCGTGCTGCACTTCCCCATGTTCGTGCTGTTCCTGGTCTCCATCCTGGCGGAGACCAACCGCGCGCCCTTCGACCTGCCTGAGGCCGAGGCCGAACTGGTCAGCGGTTACAACGTCGAATACTCGGCGATGACCTTCGCGCTGTTTTTCCTGGGTGAGTACGCCAACATGATCCTCATGTCGGCCATCGCCGTGGTGCTGTTCCTGGGGGGCTGGTTGCCGCCGCTGGACATGGCGCCGTTTACCTGGGTGCCGGGCATCATCTGGTTCGCCCTGAAGGTGTGCGCCATCCTGTTCGTGTTCCTTTGGGCGCGCGCCACGTTCCCACGCTACCGCTACGACCAGCTCATGCGGCTGGGGTGGAAGGTGTTCCTGCCGCTGTCCCTGGCATGGGTGGTGTTGACCGCCGGGGTTCTGGTGGCCTTCGACGCGTTGCCACAGTAAGCCCGGGCAACCGGAAGGGAAGGGAGATCACGCGTATGTCGTTCCTTGACCGCACCGCCCGGAGCGTCCTGCTGTCGGAGCTCGTGACCGGGCTTGCGCTGACCTTCAAGTACATGTTCAAGCCCAAGTACACGCTGAACTATCCGTACGAGAAGGGATACCTGAGCCCGCGCTTCCGCGGCGAGCACGCCTTGCGCCGTTATCCCAATGGCGAGGAGCGGTGTATCGCCTGCAAGCTCTGCGAGGCCATCTGTCCTGCGCAGGCCATCACCATCGAAGCCGAGGAACGCTCCGATGGCAGCCGGCGCACGACACGGTATGATATCGACATGACCAAGTGCATCTACTGCGGGTTCTGTGAGGAAGCCTGCCCGGTGGATGCCATCGTCGAGGGGCCGAACTTCGAATTCGCCACAGAGACCCGCGAGGAACTGCTGTACGACAAGGAAAAACTGCTGGCCAACGGCGATCGCTGGGAGCCAGAACTGGCCCGCAGACTTGAACTGGACGCGCCATACCGCTAGGCAACCAGACGCGCGCAAGGGCCGGGCAACACGGCCCGGTGACGTCGGGGCCGAACCTGACGGTCACCGACCAAGAAACGCTCCCGGCCGCGCGGCCGAGAGAGAACGCCGTCGGCCCGGGGCCGAGGGGGAAACCGTCGGCCGAACGCCGGCGAGACAGGCCGGCCCGTGCCGGGGGAAGGGGACCCGAAGGATGATTCATGCCCTGACGTTCTATCTTTTCGCCCTGGTCGGGGTGCTCTCCGCGGTCAAGGTGGTGATCAACCGCAACCCGGTGCATGGGGTGCTGTGGCTGATTCTGGCCTTCTTCAATGCCGCCGGACTGTTTGTGCTGATGGGCGCGGAGTTCATCGCCATGCTTGTGGTGGTGGTCTACGTGGGCGCCGTGGCGGTGCTGTTCCTGTTCGTCGTCATGATGCTGGACATCAATTTCCTCAGCCTGCGGGAAGGTTTGTTGAAGTACTTGCCATTCGGCGCGGCCCTGGCGGCGATCCTGGCCGTGCAGGTGATCGTCCTGTTCCTGGACTGGAGCCTTGCCGGCGAGGCCATGACCCTGCGGGCGGCGCCGGCGCCGGACCTGGCCGAGGTCAGCAACACCGAGGCGCTCGGGAACCTGATCTACACCCAGTATGTCTATCTGTTCCAGGTGGCCGGCTTGCTGCTGCTGGTGGGCATGGTGGGCGCGATCGTGTTGACGCACCGGCCCTCGCCCAGTGTGCGCCGGCAGAAGATCGGCGAGCAGGTGCATCGCCCACGCGACCAGGTGCTGGACGTCAAGACCGTGCGCAGCCGGGGGGGAATCTGACATGTGGGAAATCGGCCTGGCGCACTACCTGACGGTGGCGGCGATCCTGTTCACCTTGGGGGTGTTCGGCATCTTCGCCAACAAGAAGAACATCGTCGTCATCATGATGTGTATCGAGCTGATGCTGCTGTCGGTGTCGATCAACCTGGTGGCGTTCTCGGCCTATCTTCAGGACATGGTTGGCCAGGTGTTCACCATGTTCATCCTGACCGTGGCCGCCGCCGAAGCCGGCATTGGGTTGGCCATCGTGGTGGTCTTCTTCCGCAACCGAGGGACCATCGAGGTTGAGGACATCAACAGCCTGAAGGGGTGAGCCCGTTCAGAAAGTCTTGGAAACACCATCACGCCGCGGTCGTCTCACGACCCGTCCACGACGCTAAGAAGCGCAGCTTTCTGAACTGACACCGAACCGGGATCATGGCCATGTACGTCGCCACCATCTTCCTGCCGCTCCTGGGGGCCTTGGTCGTCGGCTTTTTCGGCCGCCGCCTGGGAGACACGGCCTCACAATGGATCACCTGTGGCGCCATGGGCCTGAGCGCCCTGTTGGCCGTGCCGATCTTCTATGAGGTCGCCCTTCAAGGCCATTCCCAGACCATCGGCTTGCTGGCGTTCATCGGCTCGGGCGACCTGGCCGTGGACTGGGCGCTGAAGTTCGATACCCTGTCGGCGGTGATGGTGCTCACCGTCTCCTGGGTGTCCTTCCTGGTGCATGTCTATTCGATCGGCTACATGCATCATGACCCGTCCATTCCCCGGTTCATGGCCTACCTGTCGCTGTTCACCTTCTTCATGTTCATGCTGGTGACGGCTGACAACCTGGTGCAACTGTTCTTCGGCTGGGAAGGCGTTGGCCTGGCCTCCTATCTGCTGATTGGGTTCTGGTACGAGCGCAAGTCGGCCAACGAGGCGGCCATCAAGGCTTTCGTGGTCAACCGGGTGGGTGATTTCGGGTTCCTGCTGGGCATCTTCGCTGTGTTCGTGCTGTTCGACACGGTGAACCTGGACGCCATCTTCGCCGCGGCGCCCGCGCACGCCGAGACCACGGTCAGCCTGTTCGGGTTCGAGTGGCACGCCATGACCATCATCTGCGTGCTGCTGTTCATCGGCGCCATGGGCAAGTCGGCGCAGCTTGGCCTGCACACCTGGCTTCCCGATGCCATGGAGGGGCCGACCCCGGTCTCGGCTCTTATTCATGCCGCCACCATGGTGACCGCCGGCGTGTTTATGGTGGCGCGGATGTCGCCCCTGTACGAGTTCGCGCCGATGGCCCTGCTCCTCGTCACCCTGGTGGGCGCGGCGACGGCCATCTTCGCCGCGACGGTTGGCTGCGTGCAGAACGACATCAAGCGGGTGATCGCCTATTCCACCTGCTCCCAGCTCGGCTACATGTTCTTCGCCCTGGGCGTGGGCGCCTATCAGGCGGCGATCTTCCATCTGATGACCCATGCCTTCTTCAAGGCGTTGCTGTTCCTCAGCGCCGGCTCGGTGATTCACGCCATGTCCGACGAGCAGGACATGCGGCACATGGGCGGCATCTGGAAGCAGATCAAGCTGACCTACGCGTTCATGTGGATCGGCTCGCTTGCCCTGGCCGGTGTGCCCTTCTTCGCCGGCTTCTACTCGAAGGACATGATTCTCGAGGTGGCCTGGGCGGCCGGCACGCCGGCGGGCACCCTGGCCTTCGTGCTGGGGATCTCGGCGGCGTTCCTGACGGCCTTCTACTCCTGGCGGTTGCTGTTCATGACCTTCCACGGCAAGCCACGCGCCAACGAGCACGTCATGGCGCATGTGCATGAGAGCCCGGCGGTGATGACCGTGCCCCTGGGGGTGCTGGCGATCGGCGCGGTGTTCTCCGGCATGGTGGCCTACGATGCCTTTGTGGGCGACAAGCACGCCGGCTTCTGGCGCGATAGCATTGCCTACAATGTTCAGGCGGGCGTGATGGCGGACGATCATCATCATGCCGCGACCGATCACCACGCCACGGTGGCCGACACCCATGAGGCGCACGACACGCACGAGGCCCACGGGGCGCCCGAGGCGCACGCGGCCGCGGCGCATGGTGACGAGCACGCGGACGACCATGGCGGCCACCATGGGGATCACCATGGCGCGGGCATCCTTGAGCGCGCGCACCACACGCCGTTCCTGATCAAGATCATGCCACTGATCGTGACGGCGGCGGGGATTGGGCTGGCCTTCGTGTTCTACGTCCTCAGGCCGGCCTGGCCGGTGGCCCTCGCCGAACGGTATCCGGCCGTCTATCGCTTCCTGCTGCACAAGTGGTACTTCGATGAACTGTACGCGGCTGTGTTTGTGCGGCCGGCCCACGCCCTGGGGCGGATCCTGTGGCGCGGCGGCGACCAGGCCATCATCGACGGTTTCGGTCCCGATGGCCTGGCCGCGGTGACCCGCCGCGTGGCCGGCCTGATGCGGCGGTTCCAGACCGGTTATGTGTATCACTACGCGTTCCTGATGATCCTGGGGCTGGCGGCCTTCGTGTCCTGGCGCCTGGCGGTGGCCTAAGGGCCCGTCAGAAAGCTTGAGTGATTTCTGAGCGATGACCCGTACGGGTCTGATGTAAAAGAAGATAGAGCGGCTCCTCTGATCGCACCTTGGGGCCGGGCGCAGAAAGGTGACGGCGGCGATGATCGAGACCATCCCCTTCCTCAGCATCATCACCTTCCTGCCCCTGTTCGGGGCCGCCTGCCTGTTGCTGGTGGTGCGCGGGACCGAAGAGGAGGTGGCCAACAACAGCCGCTGGGTGGCCCTGTGGACCTCCGGGGTTACCTTCGCCCTGTCGCTGTTTGTGTGGATCGGTTTCGATCCGTCCACCGCCGATTTCCAGTTCGTGGAGAAGGTGGACTGGCTGCCGGCCTATGGCATCGGCTATCACATGGGCATCGACGGGATTTCTCTGTTCTTCGTGATCCTGTCCACCTTCCTGACCCCCTTGTGCGTGCTGGCCAGTTGGGAGGCCATCAAGACCCGCGTGCGTGACTACATGATCGCCTTCCTGGTCCTGGAGACCATGATGGTCGGCATGTTCTGCGCCCTCGACTATGTTCTGTTCTACGTGTTCTTCGAGGGCGTCCTGATCCCGATGTTCCTGATCATCGGGGTCTGGGGGGGTGCCCGGCGAGTCTACGCGGCCTTCAAGTTCTTCCTGTACACGCTGCTGGGGTCGGTGCTCATGCTGGTGGCCCTGCTGGTGATGTACCTGCACGCCGGCACCACCGATATCCCCACCTTGATGGCCACCGCGTTTCCCGAGGACTGGCAGATCTGGCTGTTCCTGGCGCTCATGGCTAGCTTCGCGGTCAAGGTGCCCATGTGGCCCGTGCACACCTGGCTGCCGGACGCCCACGTCGAGGCGCCCACGGCGGGCTCGGTGATCCTGGCGGGCGTGCTCCTGAAGATGGGCGCCTATGGCTTCCTGCGGTTCTCCGTGCCCATGCTGCCCCTGGCCACCGCCGAGATGGCGGGCGTGATCTTCGTGTTGTCGATCATCGCGGTGATCTACACGTCTCTCGTGGCCCTGGCCCAGGAGGACATGAAGAAGCTGATCGCCTACTCCTCGGTGGCGCACATGGGCTTCGTGACGGCCGGCATCTTCGCCATGACCCAACAGGCGGTCGAGGGCGCGCTCTTTCAGATGCTGAGTCATGGAATCGTCTCGGGGGCGCTGTTCCTGTGCGTGGGCGTTGTCTACGACCGTCTGCATACCCGCGAGATCGCCCGTTACGGTGGCCTGGCCAACAACATGCCGCGCTATGCCCTCGTGTTCATGCTGTTCATGATGGCGTCGGTGGGCCTGCCGGGCACCAGCGGGTTCGTGGGCGAGTTCTTGATCATGCTGGGGGTGTTCCAGGTGAGCAACTGGACGGCGCTGCTGATCGCGCTTGGCGTGATCCTGGGCGCGGTGTACATGCTTTACCTGTATTGGCGGGTCATCTACGGCAAACTGGAAAAACCCGACCTCAAGGGCCTCATGGATCTGCGCCCGCGCGAGGCGGCGGTGTTCGCGCCCCTAGTGCTGGTGGTGCTGTGGATGGGCATCTATCCTAACACCTTCCTGGGGCCCATGCAGGCCACGGTCGCGAACCTGATCGACGGGTATCAGACGGCGCTGGCGGCGGCGACCGACGGTGTGGCGGTGGCGGCGCGCTGACCGGCGCAACGCGGGGCCGACACGAGAGACGACAGAGGATGGACGGGGCCGGACCCGAACCGGGCCACCCCCACAAAAGAGCGGCGGGAGACGCGAGAGGATGACGGAGCTGCCCTTGATGCTGCCGGCCTTGCCGGAGATGGTCCTGGCCGTGGCGGCCATGGGGCTGCTGATGTTCGGTGTCTTCGCGCGCGGCAACGCGTTCACCGCCTGCACATGGGGGGCCAGCTATGCCCTGGTGATCGCCGGCCTGTTGCTGACCGCCGGCCTTGGGACGCGGGTGGAGGCGTTCTATGGCCAGTTCGTGGTGGACGACTTCACCCGCTACGCCAAGCTTCTGATTCTGGTCGCGGCGGGCTCGTCTTTGTTGATGGCGCGGCGCTGGATGATCGCCGAGGACATCCAGCGCTTTGAGTTTCCGGTGCTCATGCTGCTCGCCACTGTCGGCATGATGCTGATGGTCTCGGCCAACGACCTGATCGCCCTCTACATGGGCCTGGAACTGCAATCCCTGGCACTGTACGTGATGGCCACCCTGCACCGGGACAACGCCCGCGCGACCGAGGCGGGCCTCAAGTACTTCGTGCTGGGCGCCGTCGCCTCGGGCGTGATGCTGTACGGCGCGTCGCTGGTCTATGGCTTCGCCGGGACCACCGGGTTCGCTGGTATTCACGCGGCCATCTCGGGCGACGCCGCCGCGCCGGTGGGCGTCGTGGTCGGCTTGGTGTTCGTGGTGTGCGGCCTGGCCTTCAAAATCTCCGCCGCGCCGTTTCACATGTGGACACCCGACGTCTACGAGGGCGCGCCCACGCCGATCACCGCCCTGTTCGCCATCGCGCCCAAGGTGGCGGCGCTCGCCTTGTTCCTGCGCGTGCTAATGGAACCGTTCCAGTCCCTGCAGACCGACTGGCAGCAGGTGCTGATCGTGCTGTCGGTTTTGTCCATGGTGGTGGGCGCGTTCGCCGCCATCGCCCAGGAAAACATCAAGCGGCTGATGGCCTACAGCTCCATCGGCCACATGGGCTATGCCCTGGTGGGCATGGCGTCCGGCACCAGCGAGGGCGTGCGCGGCGTGCTGGTCTACCTGACCATCTATCTTTTCATGAATGCCGGCACCTTCGCCGTGATCCTGGCCATGCGCCAGCAGGACCGGCCGGTCGAGGCCATCAAGGATTTGGCGGGCCTGGGCCGGACCCAGCCCTTGATGGCCCTGGCCATGGCCATCTTCATGTTCTCCATGGCGGGTATCCCACCGCTGGCCGGGTTCTTCGCCAAGTTCTATGTGTTCATGGCGGCGGTGGATGCCGGGCTGATCCTGCTGGCGATCATCGGCGTGCTGACCAGCGTCGTGTCGGCCTTCTATTACCTGCGCATCGTCAAGGTGATGTACTTCGACGAACCGCTGGAGGGTCTGGACCCCATTCGGTGCAATGCCTTGCGGGTCATCATGGGTGTGAGCGCGGTGGTCGTCGTGTTCTTTTTCCTGAGCCCGGCCCTGGTCGTCGACAGCGCGGACGTGGCGGCGGCCAGCCTGGTGGCGGCGCGGTGAGGGCGCCGTGATACCCTCGCAACCGCCGCGCAATCCTCGGTCGGCCATCGATGCCGATGAGCGGGCGGCCGGCACCGAAGCCGCCGCGCGTCCCCCCTTTCGAGTGCCGCCAAACTGGCGCCTGATTGCCCTGCCGGTGGTCCACAGCACCCAGGACGTGGCCCGCGATGCCCTGCGCCGTGGTGAGGCCGCCGGACTCGGCCCCGATGGCGCCGTGGTTGTGTGGGCCGGTCAACAGCAGGGAGGGCGGGGCCGTCATGGCCGGACCTGGAACAGCCCGATCGGCAATCTCTATACGACCGTGGCGGTGCCTTGTCCCCAGGGCCTTTCGCGGGCCACCGACCTGGGCTTTGCCGCCGGGGTTGCGTTGGCGCGCGCCATGGAGGACCTCGGCTTTGGCAGCCGCCCCGGGTGCCCGGCGCCACACCTGAAATGGCCCAATGACCTGCTGCTGGACGGCGCCAAGGTGGCTGGCCTGCTGTTGGAGAGCGCCAGGGACCCCAACGGTGTGCCCTGGGTGCTGCTGGGAATGGGGGTCAATGTGGTCCACAGCCCGGACTCCACCGAGACCCTTTACCCGCCCACCGCGCTGTGCCACCACTGGTCCGAGGACTCCGGTCGGCCGCTTGAGCCCGCGACCGTCCTCGAAGCGTTACTGGGGCACTTTGCTGACGTCGTGGTCCTGTGGCGCCGCGAGGGCTTCGGCCCGGTGCGGACGGCCTGGACAAGCTACGGCCATGGCCTGGGCGAGCCGGTCCGGGTGCGCGTGGGCACGGTGACGACGAACGGTGTTTTCCTCGGACTGGGGGCCGATGGCGCATTGCGGCTGCGCGACTCCGAGGGGGTCGACCGAACGATTTTGGCGGGCGACGTGTTTTTCCCGTCGGATCCGGGCACGGGTGACGCGGGCGCGGCGGACGACCAGGGCGTTTTCGGCGGCAACTGACTCGTCGAAAGCGCTCTAATATATTGATATTAAAGCAAATCGTTGTCGCGATCCGTTCCGGATCGCTCGGGATTTGCTCTAGAGCATGTTGCGTGATGTCTGAATCGCCCAACATGCTCTAAAGATTTGCTTTTCAAGCAAATCGTCGTCGCGATCCGTTCCGGATCGCTCGGGATTTGCTCTAGGAGAGGGCGAACTCGACCATGCTGCTGGCCATCGACTGCGGCAATACCAACACCGTATTTGCTGTATACGACGGGGATACAAAGCGGTGTGAATGGCGCGCGGCCAGCAAGTCGGGGCGCACCGCCGATGAAGTGGGGGTGTGGCTGATCCAGCTCATGACCCTCAAGGGGCTGCGGCCCGAGTCCATCACGGACACCATCATCGCCTCGGTCGTGCCGGCGGCGGTGTATGACCTGCGCCTCATGTGCCACACGTACTTCCGGGCGCCTCCCTTGGTGGTGGGTGATCCCGCCGTGAACCTGGGCCTGGAGGTTCTGGTGGATCGGCCAGAGGAGGTGGGCGCCGACCGCCTGGTCAACACCGTGGCCGCGCATGCCACCTACAAGGGGCCGCTCATTGTCATTGACTTCGGCACCGCCACAACCTTCGATGTGGTAGACGAGAACGGAAACTACTGCGGTGGCGTGATCTCCCCGGGGGTCAACCTGTCGCTGGAAGCGCTGCACATGGCGGCCGCTCAGCTGCCCCGTGTGGCCATCGGCCGGCCCAAGTCGGTGATCGGCAAGGGGACCGTCTCGGCCATGCGCTCCGGCATCTACCTGGGCTACGTGGCCATGATCGAGGGCCTGACCCAGAGGATCCAACAGGAATTCGGGTCAGCCATGACCGTGGTGGCCACCGGGGGGCTCGCATCCCTCTTTACCGAGGCCACGGACGTCATACATCATCTGGACAGCGATCTGACCCTGCGGGGTCTGCTGCAGATTTATCGCCGCAATGCGGCCCAG